>JAYUBR010000844.1:0-1279 GCA_043740775.1 Ferruginibacter sp.
TCGAATGAATTTATAAAAGCTATCCAAGTGCGACCAATTGTAAATGACAAAAAGCTTCAGTAGAAGCAAGAAGCAAGACAGAATTTAATAGCGATAACAAACATAATAATTTGTGAGTGACAGAAGGGTATACCACTAACAGGCGGTTTGCCTATATGCCGGGACGACGAATATATTCTCAGCTTTTTGTTCGCTATTTGACTTCAGTTCCAGCCCACGAATAACGGCAGGCTGTAGTTCATAACATCAACTTTTGTAATTTTACTCAGCAGCAGTTATGGACTGACGATTTTCAAATACCGCCACATCACCAAGCCGTAGCCATTAGCGGAAATCCAAAATCAGCGAGAAGAAGGCGGGTATTTACTTCTACAAGACGGGCTTTTTTATAAACATTCCATCATAGTACTTCCGATATGCATATCCCAAAAAGAGGTTTGTTATAATCAGAATAACTCCCATTAGCCAACCAGAAGGAACTAAAATAGTGTGATACAGTAATACATTTAAGCTGATGAGGAATAGTACAACGGCAAAAAAAGGAGCGTATCGATTTATCAATAGTAATATACCGCCTATAATTTGAATCGATTTTATCATAGGGTAAAAGTATCCAACTCCTAAGAGGCCCGCTTTAAATGCCGCTACCCTGCCAGTATGATTTGGTTGATATGGAATAAAATGCAGAAAATAATCCAGGCCGAAGACAAGGTAAATGAATCCGAGTATCACCCGTGATACTATTGTTGTTTTTTTTATTGCATTTTTCAGTAAATAATAAAATTAAAATAACTTAATTTTTTAAACAGAACCAAATACATCTTTAAATTGAAGACTGTCGCTAACAATGCATTGGCAAAAGTAAGGGCTGGAGTGTGTCACGAATGGGAAGGATGAAAGTTCTTTTTAATGCTATTTAAGAGATGAGGGCCGGCCCCTCATATACGCTTTGCGGGAGGAGTATATAAACCACTTCCTGGTGCTATAATTAAAAGTTATGGTGCTGAGCGATGAAGAAAAGGCATCATAAAGGTGTCAGGTAGGTGTAGAAGAGCTGAACGAAAGTAAACCGTCCGATGACGTTCCGAAAGACTACTTGTTGACGAAACTATTGGCTTCCAGCACTGATAGGACTTCACTGTAATGGACAATCCGTATACTGATTACAGGTCAACCGGGATTGAGGCGGCAGGAATTCTACACAGGCTTTTATATGGAACGTGAGAGGCTGCTTATTAATGTGTCAAAGTACCATAACAACAAGTGGAGTAAGGCACTG
>JAYUBR010000845.1:0-1278 GCA_043740775.1 Ferruginibacter sp.
TTTTTTTGGTACTAATCCTAATTGAAACCTATCAACTGTATTTATTTTGCCAAGAGTTTCAGTTATCTGTTTATTGATTTCAGTTCCCCTTTCTGTTGAACTGTTGTCCATTTGATGTTGTAAATCTTTTAATGTAGCCTGTAAACTCGCTTTTTCTTTTGCTGCTGCTGCGTTAATCCCTTTTTGTCCGCCACCTTCGCTTTTTGCTAATTCTTCTAAATAAGTAGTTTCCTTTGTATTGGAGTCTTCTAAAAATTTATTTCTTTCTGCTTTCGCTTTCTCTATATTTTCACCAAGCATACTAAATGCCATAGCAAGACCACCAATAGCTGTGGCCATTAATGCAACCGGCCCCAATGAAGCAAGCATTGCTGTTCCAAAACTTGCACCGCTTACCGCTGCTGCAACCAAAGCATTTTCAATACCTAATAATAATATTTGAACAAAATTCAAAGTATAAAATGCGGCTGCTGCTACCCCTATTCCAACGGCAAGGCTTTGTAACATGCTTGCATGTTCTTTAATCCAATCCACTGAAGATTTAACCCATTTTAAAAATTCTAAAGCCACCGGCATTAATTCTCTTTGCAGCTTATCTACTAACTCGCCTACTTCTATTCTTACGTTATACAAACTTTTTTCATATTGCGCCCCAGCATCTGCATTAAACATCTCAGTTGCTACGCCACTATAACCGGAGTGGGCAATAGTTTCCAACATTAATTTCTGCGCTGCAATAAGGTGTCCGCTTTCTTCTAACTTAACAATCCTGTCTTGTTCCTTTTCGGTAAGCATTACACCGTATCTTACTAATTTATTTAAACCTTTCTCAGGATCTGCGAAAGCCTTACCGAACATTATACCTGTTTGAGAAAGTCCGTGCGTTGTCTGTGCGGCAATATCTGCAACCATGCCCATTGAATCTTTAAAAATAGCTTTTGTAATAGATGGAAACGTAAGCAATTGAGATTGCATGTCCATTACCTCTCCTTTTGTTGCTTTAATGTGTGAAGAAAGAGATGTTGCCATTTCTTCTATTTCATCCATTCCCACACCTGCGGCTCCGCCGGTAGATTTTAAGTTAGCACTAACTTTTGCCGTAGATTGCTCTAATTTTTCCCATGCCTCATGCGCACCTTTTAGAAATTCAAAACCTTCGTAGGCAGCCATTGAAACGCCGAATACTCCAAGTAATTTATTTACTGTTCCTAAAGTGCTTTCAAGTTCTTTTACACGAACATTGGCACCTTCAAGACCTTTTGATAAATTGTCCTTTAA
>JAYUBR010000846.1:0-4495 GCA_043740775.1 Ferruginibacter sp.
AAGTTTTAATATAGCGGCTTCCAGGTATTTCATTTCTTTTGTATGAAAAATTTCTGTGAAACCTTCCTCCAAAAACAAGTCTTCGAAAAGTGGATTGGCATAAGCAACTATAATTTCGCGGGGAAACATTCTTACGCTTTCCATAATGTTATACACAACCGCACTCATAATAACCACATCAAAAGGATTGAATAAAAATATGCAATCTACTGTGGCGGGTATCTCATAATTCATTGCATCAGCTGTAATTACAGTGTAGTTTATTGCAGAAAATTTCTTTTGAGTGAGCGTCAGATTATTCCTGGCATCTTCACAAAACTGTTTGGAAAAATCTATTCCCGTAATGTGCTTATATCCATAATAAGCGGCAACGCACAGGGCTCTTCCCTTTCCGCAACCAATATCTAAAAAATGCTTTTTTGATGTGGATGATAACTGTCTGAATATTTCTTCGAGTAATAAATAACTGATGGGCATGTACATGGTGGCATGCGAAATATCAATGCCATTTTTAGAAAGGTCTTTCAATTCATCCGCCCCGGTTGTATCAATAGTATATTTTTTTTCGCCCTTTATTTCCTGGTTTATGATAGTAAGGGCAATGCGAAAGTTCCAGTTAAAACCAACGTAAAAAAAGTAGTGCAGGTAAGTAAATATTTTCAAAGATTTTTTATTAGAAATAACTATTTTTATGAACCAGATAATTGCAGATCAATTATTTTAAGTTGTAAATTGGTTTCGCCATTCCATTCATTTTCATCCAAAGTAAAAACAAGGTCGAATGGTTTTTTTGTTTGAAGTATTGGAAATTTATCAGCAAGGTTAAAACCAATGCCGGTAAAGGTTTTATCATGTTGCCTGATAACAAAACGAATATGCAGGTCTTTCACAATTTTTGAATACCCGGTATCCATCACGTTTTTTGCCACAAAAACCGGCCGCATATTTTCAGGGCCGAAGGGTTCCATCTGGCAGATGATATTGTATAGAGACGCATTGATCTCATCAAAAGAAACAGCCGCATCAATTACAATTTCCGGTACCAGTAAATGTGCTTCAATAGAAGCAGCAACAACCGCTTCGAATTTGTCAGCAAAGACTGTTACATTTTCTGGTAACATAGAAAGACCTGCGGCAGCAAAATGGCCGCCATAGCCCAATAAAAGTTCCCGGCAGGCATGGATGGCTTCATACAAATTATAGCCCACCACACTTCTTGCGCTGCCCGCTACTATGTCCCCGTTACGGGTTAATACAATGGTTGGCCTGTAATATTTTTCGGTCAATCTGCTGGCAACAATTCCTATCACACCCTTATGCCAATGCTCCTGGTAAACAACCGTCGATTTCCGGTTAATCAGTTCAATATTATTGTCTATTAAAGCCAGCGCCTCGGCTGTAATGCTGCTATCTGCTTCTTTGCGGTCGCTGTTATCGCTGTGCAGTAATTTAGCCAGTTCCAATGTCTTGTCAGTATCTTTTTCGATAAATAACTGAACGGCTTTTTTTGCATCATCCATTCTGCCGGCTGCATTAATCCTGGGAGCAATTACAAAAACAACATTGGTAATGGATAATTTTTTTTGAATGCCACCCAATTGTATCAGTGCTTTAATACCTGCGCAGGGATTGGTGTTTATTTGCTGCAGGCCAAAGTAAGCCAATATTCTGTTCTCGCCTGTTATGGGTACAATATCAGCTGCAATCGCAGTTGCTACCAGGTCAAGATAACAAAAATAATGTGCTTCATCAATGCCATAATGTTGAGCCAGCGCCGTCATTAATTTAAAGCCAACGCCGCAGCCACACAATTCTTTGTAAGGGTAATGGCAGTCTTTTTGTTTGGCATTTAAAATAGCAACAGCATCTGGTAAAACATCATCTGGTAAATGATGATCGCAAACAATAAAATCAATACCATATGTTTTTGCATAGGTAATTAAATCAAAAGATTTTATTCCGCAATCCAGAGAAATGATTAAAGTAAAATTATTTTCAGCTGCATAGTCAATACCTGCTTTGCTAATACCATAGCCTTCCCTGTAACGGTGTGGAATATAAAATTCTACAAAGCCGGCATCATAAATTTTGCAAATAAACTGGTACATAGAAGCAACAGAAGCAGTACCATCCACATCGTAATCTCCAAATACCAATATCTTTTCATTTGCTTTAATGGCAGATACAATTCTGTTCACAGCCTTGCCCATATCCTTCATTAAATATGGATCATGCAGTTCGGTAAGTGAGGGGCGAAAATAGGCTTTGGCTTTTTCAAAATTATCAATACCGCGGCTAACCAATATGCTGCACAAACTGCTGTTTACTTTTAAAGTAGCCTGCAATGCAGCAGTAGCGCTCTTATTAGCCTCCAGTATGTTCCATCTTTTTTCCATGCTAAATGAAAATCTTTTACAGTCCGGTGTGAATTTATGAGATTAATATTTTCTATCCGTTGTGTAGCGTACTAATTCTTCCAATGCTTTTCTAACTTCATTGTCCTCAAATTCATGTAATACTTCCAACGCTTCATCCCTGTAATTATTCATTTTTTCTACAGCGTAATCAATGCCGCCGGAAGCCACAACAATATCAATCACATACTTCACTTTTTCAGTATTTTTATTTTCATTTTTAATGATGTAAATAAGTTCCCGCTTTTTTGCGGCGCTGATTTTATTGAGGGTATAAATGAGGGGCAGGGTTAATTTTTTTTCTTTAATGTCATTACCGGTAGGCTTTCCGATATCTTCTTTTCCATAATCAAAAAGATCATCTTTTATCTGGAAAGCAATGCCTATTTTTTCACCAAACAGTTTCATTTTATTACTGATGACTTCATCTTTACTGGTACTCCAGGCGCCAACAGCACATGCGGAAGAGAGTAAAGAAGCAGTTTTATTCCGGATAATTTCAAAATAAATATCTTCTTTCAAATTAAGGTTGCGTGATTTTTCTATTTGTAATAATTCTCCTTCACTCATTTGTTTTACTGCCTGTGATAAAATCTGCAGGTGCTCAAAATCCTTGTTATCTGTTGATAAAAGCAGGCCTTTTGATAAAAGATAATCGCCTACCAATACTGCAATTTTATTTTTCCAAATGGCATTTACTGAAAAAAAGCCCCGCCTCTCCAATGATTCATCCACCACATCATCATGCACTAATGTTGCAGTATGTAATAATTCAACCAATGCAGCAGCACGATAGGTACTTTCATTTATTGGCCCATGTAATTTGGCACTTAAAAAAACAAACATCGGGCGCAATTGTTTCCCTTTGCGCTTAATGATATATTTCATAATCCTGTCAAGCAAGGGTGTTTGGCTTTTGACAGATTCAGCAAACTTTTTTTCAAAAGTATTTAGCTCTTCACCAATGATGTTTTTTATAAATTCCATTTCTAAAAAGACGGCAATATAGTGCAGTAAGCAACGGCTTCAAAGTAATTATTTTTCGGAGCTGAATATTATTTTATTGAAAAGCCTGAATTATTTTTAATCAATGCAGCGAAATAGTAAACATTAAAATCTTAATTTACAAATAATATTACTCAATGATAAGATTGATAACCTAAATAAATCCTAAAAAAATTTGGTTATTAACTCTCATTATCTAATTTTGTATGTGAAAACTCTTAAATTTTAGAATTTTAATAATCAATAAGTTATGGCAAACAAAAAGTACAAATTAATTTTAGGGCTCATTACCTTAATGACAACTCCATCTTTTGCCCAAATGGGTTCAGGGTATAGTGTGTTTGATTCATCGGTAATTCCTGCGAAAAAATTACCGCAGCAAAACGAATTCCTGAATAACACATACAATTTCCCGGCAAAGCCCCGCAATATGGTTGAAGTGGGTGTGTCGTTGGGAAATATTGCTATACTCGGTGATGTGGATGCAAGGATTCCCAGATTAGGATTTGAAGCTCACGTAAGAAAAGCATTAGGGTATGTTTTCTCTTTAAGATTGCAATATGTAAATGGAACACCCAAAGGCTTAAACTGGCAGCCCGCTTACAATTATGGCAATAATGTGGCATTGATTGGTGCACCTAACGGTAATCTACCCGCTGGGAAAGGTTACAGGCCTGGTGTAGATGCCGTTTTTTATAATTACAAAACCCATGTGCAGGATTTAGGACTTCAGGGAATTTTTACCCTCAACAATGTTCGCTTTCACAAGCAAAAAACCGGCGTTACTATTTACGCTGGTGGTGGTATTGGTGCAACATGGTATAATGTAATGATAAATGCACTTGATGCCAACGGAAATAACTATTCCGCATTGTTTAATAGCATTGCTAACGGAGGTGATATTACTTACAACAACAGAAAAAATATACTTAAAAGGCTAAAAGCAGGTATGGATAATACCTATGAAACCCCTGGAGAATCTGAAGGAAGTCGCAGGCCTAAACTTGGTAAAAATACTTTAAGACCCTCGGGTACTTTACTTGCAGGCGTAGCGTTTAAATTAAGCAACAGAATTA
>JAYUBR010000847.1:0-1277 GCA_043740775.1 Ferruginibacter sp.
GCCAACTTTAATGAATACTTATTTTTAGTTGCTGTGAAAGGTCGGCGGCCTTTACCATTTTATTAAAAATATTACATTGCTTACGCAACATAAAATAGAAACGCGGCAGCCCGAAAGATTCATTGTGGCGGGGATGAAGATGAATGTATGCCTGCCCGACTGTTTAATTCTTGCGAGGATTAAAACGGATTTGCTTTTTTGTTTTGTGAAAAATTATCTGCGGGTATCCCATTCAAATTAAAAAATGACAATCCGTAATCAGGTGCAAAGAGAGGCGTAGCCTCGGATAATATTGTAGCAACGGGTTTCAACCCGTTGTTACAATAAAAGATAATAAAATGAGAACCATAGGTTCGGCGTGTATAAAGAATTAGAAAATAATTAAGTAAGCAGCGGCATCACGCCTTACACAAATATGTACCGAGCCTATGGCTCTCAATATAAAGTTTGTTACAGTACAACGGATTGAAATCCGTTGTTACAAAACAGAACCGAGCCTACGGCTCTACAGTGAGTTTATAAAATAATTGCAACCTATGATTTTTATTGAGTGATACGTTTGCACCTGATTACGGATAGTTATTGATTAAAATCAGTTTCATCAGTTAAAATCAGCGTTATCCCCGCCTGAATGAATCTTTCGGGCAGGCGTGTTTCTATCCTATCCCGCATATCTTGCGCAATTATTAATATCATTTCAAAACAAAACTGCCCCAAAGTGGGGCAGCCGGTGATTCATGTGTGGATGGTGTGTTTATTTCACAATTACTTTAATGGTAGTAGTTTTTTTATCCGGTGCTGTTATTTCTAATTGGTAAATACCAGTGAGCAGTTTGTTGTTTGGTGTAATGGTTTCTGTGGCCGTACCTGCCAGGTGGCCGATGTAGCTGGTACCAATTACCTGGCCCACATTGTTTACCAACCTGGTGTAGTAAACGCCCTTTGGCATGCTGTTCATCTGCAGGTAAATGTTTTCTATCACCGGGTTAGGGAACACATAGATGGCCGGTGTACTCTTGTTGAGTTTTACCTTAACCACGTTGCTGTAACCAATTACATCGTTGTGGCTGATGCTTCGTACACGGTAATAATAGTAACCCAATGCCGGTGAAACATCCACCCAGTTGTAACCAACCAGTGAGGCACTATTGCCTGAACTGGCACGTTCTGATACTTTGATAAAATGTGTTCCATCTGTTGAACGCTCAATATCGTAGCCTTTAATGTTTGTTTCATTAGCTACATTCCATTCTACGCCTATATCGCTGCCCAGTACA
>JAYUBR010000848.1:0-1276 GCA_043740775.1 Ferruginibacter sp.
CATTGCATTAGGGGAAGGATGGGCTTATCACATGGGCCATTTTTTAGCGGATCAACGGTATGGTGTTTTAGGTAGTTGCCAGTTTGAACAAAAAGGAGGTTTTAGTTATTGCCCGGGCGGTGGTGCACATCCTCATATTGATGTGTTGGAAAATTTTGTCCCAAGCCTGATTTCAGATCCTTTTCGTTGGATACCTAAAGGATTGATGGAAGATTTAATTGATAATGGTACAGAACCTTCTCAAACACTTGTTAATGATCAAGTCTCAGGATTTACTATTTCGCAAATATTTTCAGCTTTACAATCTGATATCACAACTGTAACTGCATACAGAGCAAGATTCATTCAACAGAATACAGGTAATCAAACAAGTCAGGTAACAACATTATTTGCTTCTTATAATTATTAAAGGAACTCATCATGATTAAGACTGTATTGATACTTTTAGGATTTATCACATTACTTGGATGTCATAAAATTTGCACTCCATCTAAATATGCCTGTTATGGAGGCGTTGCTACCATTTATCCAGATGTGGACAGTATCCAATTGGGCGATACGTTAAGGTTTAATACAACAATTCCAATTAATGTAAAATATTCACAAGCAAATAGCTCAGACAGTTCTTTTTACAATTTAAGCGGTGCAACAAATATTGTAACTGATTTGCACGTAACGACGCCAACTGGAATAAACATGCAGGAAGGCGCAGTTGATTCATTTAATTTTATCCTTATTAAGGGAAATATAAAATCAAATCCATTAATTCCTAATGCAGCTAAAACAATATCGTATCTTGAAGAAGGAGGAATGTATCACATGTCTGTTGCAATGGTTGCTAAAAAAAAGGGAGTGTATTGTTTAAGTATTATTGACATTTATCAGGCAGAAAAAAAATGCGATAAAATCTCAGTAATTACTGTAATGAGTAATCCAGATAATCATTTACATTACCTCCAGGATATTTATTATGGGGGAGGGCTAATTAGTTCTATAGACTTAACACATTCATATTGTTTTAAAGTTTATTAATTAAAAAAACGGTTACCATGAGCTCTGCCATGCAAGTCATTACACCCAGGCAGGTACGGGCTGGTACACCCAATTTGTAAATGCAGAGTTAGCGGAAATTGCTGCGCATCCTAATCCAAATGATGCGTTAAACCCGTATGGGCCAGAGGCAATACAGCAAATAGCCCTATCATTGCATTAGGGGAAGGATGGGCTTATCACATGGGCCATTTTTTAGCGGATCAACGGTATGGTGTTTTAGGTA
>JAYUBR010000849.1:0-4489 GCA_043740775.1 Ferruginibacter sp.
GCTTTGTTATATTGCCCTTTATCTTCTTCTATACTATCAAAAACCCTTCCTCTCGCAAAAGGATACCCAAATTTATCGAGCCAGCCGCCACTTGCGCCGGCGTATTCAAACAAATGACTGTTTGCATCGGCTAATATTTTAGGCTGGCAGGCGCCAATACCTGCATTGCTTTCCATCAAATCAATAATGGGTTCAATCCAGCCTGGGGTAACTGCTACATCACTATTTAATAAAACATAATAATCGCTGAATACCTGTTGCAAAACTGTATTGTATCCTTTTGCAAACCCTTCGTTGTGAATGTTATTAATGATTTCTACCTGTGGAAAATATTGTTGTAAAAAAGCTACCGAATTATCTGTTGAAGCATTATCTGCAACAATAACTCTTTTATTGACATAAGCAGAAGCTAATACTGACGGGAGAAATTGTTCTAAAAAATGTTGCCCGTTCCAGTTTAAAATAACAATGGCCACGGATGGCAAATTGTTATTGCCAGTGTTAAAACTGTTATCATCATCATTGCTGAATTGCCGGTAAGCATCTACATCTCCTGTCATCAGTTATATGCTGTAAAATTTTAAATGTTAACAAACACGAAGGCCAAAACTATATCAACTTTATTGTACATCGCCAATTGACCATTACGTATGGCACAAACTTACTTCATTTTAAATCTTGTATTTCTTATTTTATATTTTCTACCCGTTATTTTATATTTACAGATGTTTACTCAATTTTTTAACTGGCGCACAGGGCTGGCTGTTATTGCCATTGCTATTGTTAGCGGTACTGTTTTTTATAGTAATTACCTGGCAAAAAAAATTGCTGCAGAAGAGCGGCAAAAAATTGAGCAATGGGTTGAAGCGGTGAAAGACATCATCAGCAATCCGAATGTATCTCCAACAAATTTATCTGGTAAAATATTAATAGAAAATAACAGGGATATTCCAATGATTGCTGTAAATGAAAGAGACAGTATTTTTGAAAGTAATAACCTTGATTCTTTCCGCATAAAAAATGATGCTGCGTACCTGCGTAATAAATTAAAAGAATTCAAAACACTTCACCCTTCTATTAACTGGATAAACCCTATAGATACCCTACAGGCAAACAGTCTATATTATGGTGAATCATCCTTGCTAAAAGAGGTGCGATATTACCCGCTTATTCAGCTTTTTATTGTGGCTTTATTTATAATCATTACTTTAATTGCCATTACCACCAGAAATAAATCAACACAAAACCAGGTATGGGCCGGCATGGCAAAAGAAACAGCTCACCAGTTGGGCACACCGCTTTCTTCTTTACAAGGTTGGGTAGAATTATTAAAAGAACAGCCCGGTAATGAAAAAATTGCTACCGAGATGATAAAAGATGTCGATCGTTTAAAATTGGTAAGTGACCGCTTTGGTAAAATAGGCAGCACGCCGCAACTGGAGGAAATGAATGTGATAGAACAAGTAGAAAGTATGGTAGCCTATATTAAACGACGCTCACCTGATAAGGTAAGCTTTGGCATTAATAGTTTTGAAGAAACAGCCATACTGGCAAAAATTAATGCGCCGCTATTTGACTGGGTTATTGAAAATTTATTAAAAAATGCACTGGATGCTTTGGAAGGAAAAGGAAGCATCAGCATCACTATTAAAAAAGAAGCCACACAAGTTTTAATTGATGTTACAGATACCGGCAAAGGCATCAGCAAACAAAATATTGCAAAGGTTTTTAAGCCTGGCTTTACCACTAAAAAACGGGGCTGGGGATTAGGATTAAGTTTATCCAAAAGAATTATTGAGCAATACCATAAGGGAGAATTATTTGTAAAAAATTCTGAAAGCAGTAAGGGAACTACATTCAGGGTGGTGTTAAAAAAATGATCCCGTCCGTGACGGGATCATTTTTGTGCGGCAAAGGAGATTCGAACTCCCATGCCCTTGCGAGCGTTACCACCTCAAGGTAGTGCGTCTACCAATTTCGCCATCGCCGCATTTGCAGAAGCAGAAGGTGCAAATTAAGGCAAAAAATCATTAAATGATTAAGGTTATTCCTTCGCCATAAATAATTGGCTTCTTCCTATCTTGTAAAAAAATTGAGCGATGGCAAATAATATAAAATGCCCCAACTGCGGGCATGTGTTTGATGTAGAGAATGTACTGGCGGCGGATATAGAGCAAAAATACCAGCAGCAATACCAGGATAAATTAAACCAGTCTTTAACCAAAATGGAAGAAGACAAAAGAAAACTGGCTGCCGACCTGCAACAGTTTGAAGAAAAAAAGAAAAAAGAAAATGAATTATTTGCTCAAAAACTGCAACAGGAAAAACTTAAAATGGAAACAGAAATTCAGGAGCAGATGAGGAAAAGTATTTCGGCTGATTATGAAAACAAACTGCGGTTGCTGCAAAATAACAACAGCGATAATGAAGAAAAATTAAAAGAAGCGAGAAAAAAAGAACTGGAATTTTTACAAAAAGAACAGCAGTTAAAAAATAAAGAAGCCGAACTGGAAATTACTTTACAAAAAAAATTACAGGAAGAAAGAACCAACCTCACCGAACAAATCCGGCAGCAGGAGAATGAAAAAAATTCATTGAAGGAAACCAGTTACAAGTTGAAATTAAAAGAGCTGGAACTACAGTTGAATGAACAAAAAAAACTGGCCGATGAAATGAAACGCAGGGCTGAACAGAGTTCCATGCAACGCCAGGGCGAAGTGCAGGAACTATTACTGGAAAGCATTTTAAAAGAAAGTTTTCCGTTTGATATTATTGAAGAAGTGGGCAAAGGTGTTGAAGGTGCCGATTGCATCCAGGTGGTACGCAACAGCAGCGGAACGCCCTGCGGCAAAATTATTTATGAAAGCAAACGCACCAAAACCTGGAGCAACAACTGGGTAGATAAATTAAAAGCGGATATGCGCAACCGTGGCGCCGATGTGGCCATTTTGGTTACCCAGGCTTTTCCGAAAGATATGGAACGGTTTGGTGAAAAAGACGGCATCTGGATATGCAGTTTTACGGAAGTAAACAGTGTTGCACATTTACTGCGCAAGGGAATTTTGACAGTACATGAAATACAAAGAAGCGAAGAAAATAAAGGCGATAAAATGCAGTTACTGTACAATTATTTAACGGGTAATGAATTTAAAGGACAGGTAGAAGGCATCGTAGAAGGCTTTATGGCAATGAAACAAAGCATCATGAAGGAGCGGATACAAATGGAAAAAATGTGGAAGGAAAGAGAAAAGCAACTGGAAAAAGTATTGATCAGCACCAGTGGTATGTATGGTTCGGTTAAAGGTATTGCCGGTGCATCGGTTGGTAATATTCCGCTGCTGGATGGCGTGGAGGATGATTTACCGGAAGATTAAAAATAGCAGACCACAGTATTCGTTTTAAAAAAATCGCTTTTCTTTCCGGCAATGGCCGGAAAGAACGGGGCTAAAGGTCCCTGACACAATTTACTTTACACTCTCCATTATCCTTTATTGGCCAACTGCCCGCAGGCCGCATCAATGTCTTTACCACGGCTTCTTCTAACCCGTACGTTTACCCGGTTTTTGGCAAGGTAATCAGTAAACCTTTGGGTGCCATCTTCATCCGGTTTGGTAAATTTCGCGCCTTCAATAGGATTATATTCAATTACATTTACAAGGTGTGTTGGTATCTGACGGTACACTTTTACCAGGGCTTCTGCATCTTCCATACTATCGTTTACCTCTTTAAAAAGAATGTATTCCAGGGTAATATCGTTCTTTGTTTTATCGTAAAAATAATTCAGAGCCTCTACCAATGCAGCGATATTATTGGTTTCGTTGATGGGCATTATCTGGTTGCGTTTTTTATCATCTGCCGCATGTAACGAAAGCGCAAGATTAAAACGTACCCTGTCATCGCCTAACTGTTTGATCATTTTAGAAACCCCTGCTGTTGACATCGTAATTCTTTTCGGACTCATTGCCATGCCATCATTGGCTATCAGCCGGTCTATAGCTTTTAAAACATTTTTATAATTCAGCAAGGGTTCGCCCATGCCCATAAAAACAACGTTGGATAATTTTTTGTCGAATGTTTTTTCACTCTGCTGGTTCAGCAGTACTACCTGGTTGTATATTTCATCATAGTCCAGGTTTCTTTTTCTTTCCATGGTTCCGGTAGCACAAAACTTACAGCTAAGGCTACAGCCAATTTGCGACGAAACGCAGGCTGTATTTCTTTTTTCTGTAGGTATCAACACCCCTTCAATCATATGGCCGTCATAGGTCATAAACCGCGATTTAACTGTGCCATCGCTGCTGAACTGTGTAGCATTTACAGTAAGGGCAGGCATCGTAAATTTTTCGGTCATTTTCAGTCGCAGTTCTTTCGAAAGGTCAGTCATTTCCTCAAAACTTTGCGCCCCTCTTTTCCATATCCATTCATGTACCTGTTTGGTGCGGAATTTTTTTTCGCCGATGGTTTCAAAATACTTCGCTAATTCCTCCAA
>JAYUBR010000850.1:0-13969 GCA_043740775.1 Ferruginibacter sp.
GCTGGCTTTGCTATTACAAAAATACAGGTCTATTTTATCTGGTTACCAGAATGGTGAACTTACCATGCGCAATGTATCTGTTGTAATAACCGGCCACAAACCTTATAATATGTTCACCGGTGAAGCCGATCGCCTGGCATTTTTAGACGAAGATCTTAGACAGGCTGATAAAGATTCTTCTACAAATATTTACCAGGTAGCCAGTTGTAAATATTCAAGCATTGTAAAATGGAAAGGCAACGGAACTATCTCTGAAAAGGATGTACAACGCCTTGAATATTTTGTATTACAAGCCCATAAAAGTGGAAGAAAAGTACGCTTATGGGGTTCGCCGGATAAGAAAAAGGTTTGGAGCGAATTATTAAAATGCAACGTGGATTTAATCAATACCGATAAGATAAATACACTGCGTACTTTTTTAACCAGCGAAATGTCGCTGGTGGCTAAAAAAATATAGTTTCTTTTATCCTATCCCCTTTTTTCAATCAAGAAATTTGGCCCTCAACCATTTCAATTGTCATTGCAATAAACCATCGACCATTAATATCAGAATGAATTTTACTACTTGATACAGGTCAGGAATTTGACGCTATTTTTTAACGTCAAAGTAAATTGTCTTTTGTCCCAACCTTCCGTCTTTGCTCAACCCCTCTATTACCACTACATATTTTCCCGGAACATCAGAAGTATAAAAACTTGTCTGCGCCCATCCCTGAGCATTGGTAATTAATTCAGGAGCCCAAAACAGCAGATTTCTAAAATCGGGCATGCGGCTCTGTTGCTGCATGGTTGTGGCATACACTGGTGCATAAAAATCACGTTGCAGTTGAAGCCCTTCATAATTTATAATGGTGGCTCTTGGGTCAATTTCAAAGCCTTCCATATCGCCTTTGTAAGATGTAAGATTTATAATACCTTCAAAAGAATTATCCCTTAAAAAATATTTCCGGCTCATCACTTCCAGCTTTCTTATTTTCAACGGATCATAACTCATTATTTTGTTCAAATCAAATACCGGCAGGCCATTGAGCAATACCAACGGATCTTTTGAAAAAATAGTTTTGGTCCCTGCATCATACACAGGCAAGTAAAATCTGCCCCCGTGTTTTCTAACATTTACCTCCATAACATACTCTCTAAACACTTCTTCAAGGGTAGTAAAACGTACATAATTATCCAACAGGTAAGTGGCATCCGGCCTGGAATAAAAGGCATTGGTATCCAGTAGGGGTTCCGTGGAATGGTTTAACTGGTTGTATAAAAAAGTATTCTGCACCTGCGTGGAAATATACCTTTTTAAAAGTGCTTCACTCTGTCCTGAGAAATTGTAAGCAGCCAATGGTTTTTGAGAAAAGCTGTTAAAAAATGGCGTATCAATTTCCACACGGTAACCACTGTCTTTTTCATTGTTTGTTTGCACAATGATGTCGCCATCGCTGTACAAATTTTTCATATCGAATTTTATTTTTCCGGCTGCGTCAGCGGCGGCTGTCTGAAATTGTGTTCGTAAACCCGGTACCGTTAGATAAGCCGCAACATCTTTTACCTGCAACCCCGGATGAAGTGGGGTTATTTTGCCGCTGATAATATGCCCGTACATTTCGGGCAAAAACTGAAAAGATGGCTTTTTATTTTGCAATACATCATCCCATTTAAATCTTCTCCATCCCTGTGTAAGCATCAAATTATCAGCCGCTGCTATTACCGTATCATTGTTTGCTATAAAATAATAAGCAGGCGATTCCACCGTTCCGGCAATATCTGAACTCAACAAAAGATAATTATTTATTGCACATTCATCCACTGATTCAAGAGAATCAATTCTGTATACTGCCATAGACATATTGGCTGAAACATCCTGCCCGTCTTCATTTGCAAAATTAATGCTGATATTTATTTTTCTCCTCAACCCATACAATTGCTGATCTGCAACTGCTGCTATCTGCAAATTTTGATGTGGCTTTTTAAAATACAAACGCTCACATACCGGCTGCCTGCCACTGTTAAAAATAGTGAACTGAGATATGCCATCGCCCAACTGTGCATCGTCTGTTAAAAATTCTGCGTGGCCGTTTTGAATAGTTTTAGTTAAAACTACCTTTACTATATTGCGGGTGTGAACAAAAAGAAAAACAGGGTACCCATTAGCCGCGTCATTTGTTTGAACCTTAATTTTAATTTGACCTTTACCGGCATTTTCAAGCCACATTATATAGCCACTGTTGTAAGCAGCCTGTAACATTTTAACTTGCTGTTCGCCCCCAGGGAATTTGATAACTGCCTTATATTGCGAACCCGCCAGAGGTGTAAAGGTAAAGCTACCCATACCAAATTTAAGTGGGTGAAAACTGGTAATGGTATCTCCTTTTTCGTTCAGCAATACTGCATCAAAATTTACACCTTTGCCCCATTGGTTATTTACTTTAAAACCTACTTTGCTTTGCAGCCCGTTTACCAGGTTTCCCCCCTCCGGGAAAAAACCAACATCATATAAGGGCTTTTCAACAGTCTTGGTTTCTGCCACATTTCTTTGACCATTTATAATCTGCAGTTTTTTTTCAAAAAAATAATCTGCGCCATAATTTTTCATCCAGTTTGTATAGGCCCTCATTTTATAATTACCCGTAAGCAGTGTTGCCGGTAAATAAAGTGATCCATCTCCCAACCCGTTTTCCAATGCAACTTTTGCCTGTAACACGGCCAAATTATTTTTATCAAGTATTTCAACATAGGCTACTTTTCCCAAATCAATCGGCTGATGGTTATAGGCATCCACATTGTAAATTTTGAACCAGCAAATTTCACCGGTTACATAAGTTGCCTTATCTGTATGTACAAATATTTTCTCCTGCAAATTATCCTGCCGCCATGCATCAAATTTTGTTTCAATTAAGTCTGTTTGCGCTACCTGTCCATACACAAAACTACCCGTTAAAAAAATAAATACACACAAAATAAATAACAGCACAATTTGCAACTTCACAAACTTTAAACGGCGGTAAATGAAAAGGGAAGAATAGTTTTTGATCATAATAGTTGGTTATCTAAGGCCAGTAATGTGGTTTTACATTGGTACCGCTTAACGTGCAATCAACACACTCCGCTGTGGAAACATAAAAAGAAACTATATGTCCGCCAGGGGCTATTAAAATTGGGTCTATGGGTAATTTGCCAATAGCTTTTGCTTTTATTGAATCAGAAATATTAGGTATTGCAAAGTGTATGCATCCGCTCCGGTAATTCCAGTTTGGCACTTCGCTGCTTTTTATAAATATTCTGTTTTCCCGGATGGTGCAAATATTGAAAAAACCAATTACAGGTAAGGCGGGGTTACTGATGCAATGTATATTGCCATTCAATTCAGAAGGCTGGGCATCAAAAACAGACCCGACAGATTCTGTATTTTTTTTCATTCTTCCTAAAAAATCAAAGCCTTCCTTGCTCCATGCATATTGCTTTACCAATACAGAATACAATACACTTAATTTCCAGGAAGCATCGGGAATTTGCAGTAGTGGTAAATGAATAATATCCTGGACCAGTTTTGCGGAAGAGCCCAAACTAATGCTGCTTGAAGCGTTGAATTGCCAGCATTTACTTATTTGAGGATCGTTTGCATCCCTATTCGCAACATCATAATACTGATCATAGTCCGGACCAGTTATTACCCATTTTAATCCGGCAGTAAAAGGAGAATGAAATTCCCAGGTTTCATTAAATTCCCATTGATAATACCGGGTATTGTTGTTTGGATCATGTGTATTAATAAACAACTGAACGCCATTTTGATCCCGTACCCAGTTAATGCTATCAATGGGTGGATTGTACCTGACCTTAACAAAATCTGACTGGTAATTTTCGTTATTGGTTGTTTTAATAGTTAGCCTGTAACTGTGTGAAGTATCTAAATGAAGATTATTAATTGTAAAAATTCCGGCACTATATTCCTGTAGCATCAAAACGTTATTGAGACTATCTTCCAGCAATACTGATGCACCTTGTTCCAGCAGTTTACTGGTGTCACTTAAACTGGTTGTACGGGATAAATGTATGTTGGTTTCACTACCTTCATTATTAATTACACCTTCCACCACAAGGTAGCCGGTAACAACCGGAGGTACAGGCGATATGAATTTTTCTTTGCAACCTGCAGGCAATACCACTAATGCAAACAGCAGCAAATTATTAATCAATCTTTTAAAAATGTTTATCATAATATACGATAATAATTAGTTAGTGAACACACTCTATTTTTCTCATAAATAAAAAAACCGATGACAATAGCCTTATAAAATGTCAGCACATTAAAACCTGATATTAAAATTGACAAAAGGAATGGCGCTTCCAAAAATGGAAAGCTTATATCCATTGATTACCCCGTTTTCTGAAACATAATAAACTGAATAGGGATTTTTTCTGCCTGTTAAATTATACACCCCTATCGTCCATGAATTGTGCGTTATCTGGTGTACTTTATGATTGCCATCTATATTCATCGAAAAATCTGTACGGAAATAATCGGGTATCCGGTATTCATTGCGACCTGCATATAAAGTACGGGTAGAACCTGCAAAATAAAATACGCCTACCGGTAATGTTATCGGTCGGCCTGTGCTGTAAGTGGCATTGAAAGAAAGGCTGAAACGATGATTGACACGGTAGTTACCAATCAGTGTAACATCATGGGGCTTATCATAATTGGCCGGGTAAAAATTTCCTTTATTAATTAATTCCCCCACAGCAGGATTATCCTGTTTTAATAATACTCTTGACCAGGTATAACTGACCCAGCCATTTATTTTACCGGTTAATTTTTTTACTAAAAATTCAACGCCATAAGCCTTTCCTTTTGTAGCAATCACATCCGTTTCCAGGTGATGATTCAATACCAGGTTTGCCCCACTTTTATAATCCAGGTAATTGTTCATTCTTTTGTAATACACTTCCACTGAGGTTTCGATGGTGTTGGAATTAAAGTTTTTATACAACCCCAACGAAACCTGTTCGCCGTTCTGCGGCCTGATAGAACCATCACTTAATTTCCATATATCAGTAGGCGCCATAGCCGCCGTATTCGAAAGCATGTGGATATATTGCCGCTGTGTGTTGAAGGCGGCTTTTATAGAAAAGCTGTCAGTAAATGCATACCGGACAGCAAAACGATATTCCGGCCCCGAATAGTTTTGAATAGTTTTTCCTTTATCATAATTAACAGTACCCGTCATGTTGCTTTCGGTTATTGGTAAACCCGGCGCATAAGTATTGATTGTTTTGGGCCCTAAAAACTGGTACAATGAATACCTGATGCCAGCTTCCAGGGTAAATGCGTTGGTGACGTTATATTTATCATTTACATACAACGCACTTTCCAAAGCCTGCTCTTTTTCCATTTGGTCTGGCACTACCAGCGAGCTTTTACCATCAGGATTAAAGTATCCTGGGTTCAGTTTATAATAGATAGAATTTACGCCAAAGTCAATGGTATGGCTGTTATTAAGATAATAATTAAAATGCGCTTTAAAATAAGTCTGGTGAATATCAAAGCCCATTTTATAAGCATTCAACGGCAGTTTATTGCTGGCAATATTATAACTGTAATCATCAGTTCCTGTTGTAATAACGCTGTTCATTTTATTGCTGAAAATATGTTTCCATTTAACAGAAAAATTTTTGTTGTTGTATCCATAAGCGGTATCGCTGTTAAGATTAAAACGGTCTCTGCTATAATACCCGGTAAAATAAAGCGTATTTTTTTTATTGATTTCATGGGTTATGGAAAGATTGAAATCATAAAAACCGGCCTTACTGTTTTTATACTGATCGGGCAACAGGTTAAGTAACCAATTGGCATAGGTGCTTCTTGCACCTAATATAAAAGACGTTTTATCTTTTACCAACGGCCCCTCTAAATTAAAACGGCTGGTAAGTAAACCAATACCGGCACTGCCGGTCAGTTGCTTTTTATTTCCTTCTCTGCCATTGATATTTAGTACTGAAGATAACCTGCCACCATATTTTGCAGGGATACTGCTTTTGTAGAGTTCAACATCTTTTACCACTTCCGGGTTAAAGGCAGAAAACATCCCAAAAAAATGTGATGGATTATAAATGGTTGCATCGTTAAACAAGATAAGATTCTGATCAGCAGAACCACCCCTTACATTTAAGCCCGTGCTTGCTTCACCCACCGTCTTTACTCCAGGTAATGTAGTCACTACCCTCAATATATCGGCTTCGCCAAATATTACCGGCACCTGTTTAATGGTTTTTATATCTATCTTCTGCAGCCCCATCTGCGTGCCTTTTACATTGCTTAATTTTTGCGCAGATATCACTACATTTTTGATGGTTAAAATAGTGCTTTGCATGTCAATATTCAGTTTGCCATCATTGTACAATTGTACCTGGCGCTTTGTATCTTTCATGCCCAGACTTTGTATACTGATTATATGTTTACCCCTAAGTAATGAAAATGAAAAATAACCGTACTGGTCTGTTACAACTGACGGGCCGGTCTGGTCTACCTGCAAATAAGCTCCTACCACAGGTTCCCCAGTTTTGGCATCGGTAACATTGCCGGCTATGATTACTTTGCTGGAAGCAGTTGCTAAAAATTTATCGCCAATATCATACACTTTATTTTCAAGTGTTGTCTTAATATTGTCCTTACCTGCTGCATCTTTCTTTTGTATTCCTTTTTTTGTTGTACTACCATTGTTACCGGATTTTTCAAGCTCCGCATTTGCCGAAATAAAATCTACAGCAATGGCTTTTTCTTTTGTAATAAAAGCATTGCCATCATCAGTAATTGAAAATTGAAAACCGGTATTTGAAAATGCCTGTTCCAATACCTTTACCACCGGTTGCTTTTGTACATGCATACTGATAATTAAACTATCTGTTTGCGATGCATCATAATAAAAGTGAAGATCAGTCTGGCTTTCAAGCGCCTGCACCAATTGCTCCAGGGCAACACTATCCATGTTTACAGTAACCAACCGCAAAGAATCTTTTTGAGCAAAGCCTTGCTGGCTTCCGGCAACGATGAATAGTATCATCAAAATAAATGAACCACATTTTAGCATTTTACTTTTTTAACCTATCATAATAAGCAATTGTTTGAGTGAGCATATTTTGCCGGTCTCTTCTAAAATTCAGGCCGTTGGCCCTCATAAATTCCTTCACTTCATTTTTTCTGTCACTCAATAAATCAATCAACTCATTTTTACTTTTTATTGAATAATATTTGCCCTCTCTTTTTATGTAGTAATAATCCTTTTGTTCTACAAAACTCTGCAGCTCTACATTGGTAGATGTACTTTCGCTTATTGTTTTTATCTCCTTTTTAAACAGGCAAATTTTCCCTTTGTACAGCAGGTTATAAAAGCCGCTACTTATAAGGTTATTGCTAAGGCTGTCTTTTTCTATTTGAATAAAATTGGCATTAAAAAAACTAAACCGTTCAACTTTTGGTTTTAGTAATTGTATCCTTTCTGTGTAATAATTTATTACCAGTTCATCTGCTATTTCATCGTAGCGCATCAGCACACTATCATATTGTATTCCATCATACAATACCGAACCGGCTTCAGGTTGTGGCATATTAAAATAAGGATCCCCTTCTTTAAATTTATATAAGTATTCAGTGTACCTGCCACCATTGTATAACCCTTTCTGGTCGCCAAAAGCCTGGTGATAAACTGCTCTTGCATTGTTGATGGCTTTGGGGTAAAAAGAATTGAGTGAGTCGGAATTTTGTGCAGTTATTTTTTGAATAGAAAAAAAGAATGAACAAATGCCGGGCAGCAAAGCAATCAGCAAACTTTTTAATTTCATATGTTCTGGCTTATAGAAAGATAGTTTTGGTAAAACTCTGCTTAAAATTAAAGTAATAATTTGTAAATACTTTCAATTATTATTATTTATCTTAACTTAATACTTAGCCACTGGCAGAAAATCAATTCAACATTTTAATAAAATACAGCAGTAAAATAGTACAATAAAAATGTCAATACATCCAAGAATCATTTTAAGTGCGCTTTTCCTTTTGTCATCGCTTTCAAATACATTGCAGGCACAACCGCGTATTGATAAACTTTTACCAGTACGGGCATTTTGTATTGCCGCACCCAAACCAAAAAGCCTTGACAGGTTTGTAAAATTTATCAATGAAGAACTAACTGTTAATAAAATAAATACACTGGTGTTACGGATAGATTTTAACTACCAGTTTAAAAGCCATCCTGAGCTACAGGATTCATTTTCCTTATCGGAGCAGGATGTAAAACAAATGGTGAATGCGTGCAAACAACATAATATTCACCTGGTTCCCCAAATCAATTTATTGGGCCACCAGTCATGGGCGGGCACTACACATAACCTGTTAAAAAAATATCCTGAACTGGATGAAACGCCTGCTGTAAAAATGCCGGTATTGTATGCCTGGCCCAACCCTGACAGCTTATATTGCAAAAGTTATTGCCCTTTACATCCGGCTGTTCATGCAATTGTTTTTGACCTGGTGGATGAAATTTGCACTGTGTTTGAAACAGATGCTTTTCATGCCGGGATGGATGAGGTTTTTTATATTGGTGATGCCCGTTGCCCACGATGTTCGGGAAAAGATAAGGCGGTTTTATTTGCCGGTGAAGTAAATACCATCCGCAATCACCTGGCCATAAAAAAACGAAAACTATGGATTTGGGGCGACCGGCTTATTGATGGCCGAACCACCGGCGTGGGCGAATGGGAAGGAAGTTTTAATGATACACAAAATGCCATCAACCTCATCAGTAAAGATGTAATTATTTGCGACTGGCATTACGATATGGCAGAACCAACGGCTGTTTATTTTACCAAAAACAAGTTAGCAGTTATCACAGCAACCTGGCGCAAACCAGCGGTAGCTATTGCCCAAACACAGGATATGGTAAAATACAGACAAGCGGCAAAACCTGCAATGAAAAAATTGTATAAGGGAATGATGCAGACCATCTGGACAAACACCGACTCATTTTTAGATGAGTATCAAGCCGCTAAAACCGCAGCCGGTAAAGATGAGAATACACAGGCCAATTGTTTTAAGGCGATGGTAAATGAAATAAACAGCATCATGTCAGCTCCGTAAATCCTGCAAAAGGGAAGAAGTTGCCACAGGCCTTAATTTACCAACTGCTATGACGTTTGGACCGGATGCAAAATTATATGTGTCCAATCTTGGCTTTAGCCCTGCCGCAATAGGTGGTGGCCAGGTATTGCAGATTGATGTAAAAAGAAATGGTGATGATGACTGATTATTCTGGTTGCATTTTTACAATAAACATACAAATGATACAAGCTTAAATTAACGGTAAGCTACCAACAACAATACCCTGCATTTGCAGGGTATTGTTGTTTTATAATAAGTTGTTGGTGATGACATATTTATCGGTAAACAAACAGATAAAAATTGCGATTGTAAAATCAATGTTTGATTTAAAAGATTTCATAGTAATTTTTTTATGGTTTAAAACGTACTGTTATTACTAATTTCTGCGATGTTTTTTTTGCATCCGCTTACTACAGCTTATACCTGATACCCGCCGCAAGGCTGATGGTATTAGGATAAGTTTTAACTGTGGCATCCCGGGTACTGGAATTAAGCGCAAAATTATAAGATAGCATAAAGCTTAACGCAATATTGCGGGTAATAGTATAAGATAACCCAAGGCCAATGTTACCACTGAAATAACCGGGTTTTAAGCCATTTATTTTATTTCTGGTACTCACTTCTTTATTTGCAACATTGCTAATTTCTGTTTCAATTTTTCCTTTGGTTAAAATATTTATTGGTGTTACTGCAGTGGCAAACAAATCAATTTTATTGAGATAATAATGATATTTTATTGCCAGTGGAACGGACAGGTAGTGCAAGGTATTAGTAGATTCAAAAACTTGCAGGATATCGCCAATAAACGGATTAGCTATAGTTTTGGAAGATAAATAAGTATAACCCGACGAGCAGTTAAAACGAAATTTTACAACCCCGTTATCCTCTGCATCTGCACGAATAGTTTTGGGGTTAATGTGTATGGTTTTTGAAGTAAACACATTCATAAATCCCGTAAAATTTCTTCGGCTTCTCCTTTATTTTTTGTGTAGCGCATGCATACAGCAAACATTCCGGAAGCAAATAACTGATACAGCCTGTTCTGGTCATGGCAGTTTTCTTTAATACAACCTTGTATCAGTTGGCTGGTTTCGGTCACTAATGATTGATTATTTAACATACAGATGCCGGGATGCTAAAAATAGTTGGCTTTACAAAAATAAATTAAAATAGCAATCAAACATTTTTGCCAATGTGCCATCTTATAACGTAATAGTTCACGTAAAAATACTATCCATTTGTTAAAGAATCGTTTATAACAACCTGGTATGCAATCAAAGCATGGTTATTGCCAGCCTTTCAAAAATTTTAATCACTTTAAAAAACCACATTATGAAAATGAATAAACAATTGTTCGGGGCGCTTAGCCTTGTTGTTGCTTCGGCACTCGTGTTTACGGCCTGTAAAAAAGATAGCAGCGGCACTGCTTCCACTTCAACCTCCGCTCAAAAACTATCCGTGTATTTAACAGATGATCCGGCTGTATATGATTCGGTATTGATTGATATCAAATATGTAGAGGTTAAAACCGATACCAGTAAAGCCCATAAAAATGATGATCATTTTGGTGACAATGACATTGACAAAGATGATGACCACAAAGGTCGCGATGATTTTGGAAAATGGGATACTTTAAATATCGTGTCCGGAGTGTACAATGTGTCCAAACTAAGAAACGGTATTGATACTTTAATGGGAACAGCAAACATCAATGGCGCTATCAGAAAAATCAGGATTACACTGGGTACCAATAATTCCCTGAATGTTGCAGGTGTTAGCTATCCGCTTAATTTACTACCGGGCATCAACAACTATTTATATATTAAGATCAATGAAAAACATCATCATGAAATGGCCGCTGGCCAAACTGCGCTGTGGATTGATTTTGATATCAGCAGATCGATCATTTACGCAAACGGGCAATATTATCTTAAACCTGTTTTAAGGCCTTTTAATGATAATAATTTTGCAAGGTTGAAAGGAAAGGTACTACCGTTTGCAGCCACTCCCCTTGTATCTGTTTACAACGCTACAGATACCGCCAATGGCATTCCTGCACCAGATGGTGATTTTAAAATAAGAGGAATAAAGGAAGGTACTTACAGTATTTTATATAAAGGATTTAATGGGTATCGCGATACAACCATCAGCAATATTCAGCTAAAAAATGGCGAAGAAACCGTTCTTCCCGCAGTAACATTGATTAAATAAAATACAGGATCATTACAAAAAAAACAGGCCTTTAAGCCTGTTTTTTTTGTATCTCCTAATTTGGTTTAAAAGCATCATTTTCATACATCGTTTTATTGAATAAATAATATTTTCCATCCTTATTATTCTTCCAGTAGCGATGCCCCTGCAGGTCGTAATAATACCTGCCATCCACTGTTTTTTTTGCACTTAAATCATTTACTGAAATTACCCTGGGTAAAGGTTCTTTGGGTTTTCTTTTTATAACTGCTTTTTTTGCTGCAATGGTATCAGTGGTTTTAACTGAAGGCTCCGTTGGTACCGGGTGAATTTTTTTACTACAGCTTACTAACCCGCAAAGTGTAATAAAGAAAATCAGGCTTAGGTATTTTATTTTCATTTGCTTTTTTATTCACCTCTTCAACAACTCTACCAAAAAATGTTAAAATTTATTTCCCTTGCCTGGCGTGCGTTTCAGACTGATAAAACGCCGTTTAAAATCCGGTGTTTTAACAAGATCAATCATTTTTCACAATTTGGGCAAAAAATAAAAAGCTTAAAGAATTTTATCAATGATCAGATTGATGATTTCTATTGCAATTAAAACTATTACAATAAGTTCGAGTTTACTGCTGTGCGAGTGCTGGTTGATGTCTTTCAATATCTCCAGGTTTTCCCTCACTGTATTTAAACTATCCTGCAGGCTGCTGTGCCTTAATTTGATATCCAGCTCCCTGCTCAAATCATTGTTGATCTGGTTAAGGTATTCATCGTTCCAGGTAAGGTTAGGACTATCAAAAATGTAGATGTTCTGTGTAATTTTATTTTTAAGATTCAGCAACCTGCCAATGTATTTTAAAAGCCGCTTTCCTTTTATGGAGAACTTTCCTTTTTCTTCCAGCTCAAGGCTGAATTGAAATGTTTGGTTTAATAAAATATTGGATTGCTCGATATAATAATCAAGCGCAACGGATTGCGCAATATTGAGCATGATGATTTTGGCGATATCAATGCTCAGTGCTTTTATAATCAGCCGGTCGAAAATAACTTTATAAGATGCTTCGGGGTTAATCTCCACATCAAAATTTTCCCGTTTCAGCTCTTCACTTCCAAGCCTTAAAATAGTGCGCACAGCATTGATGATACTGGTTTGGGTGGTATTGTCCACTCCAAAAAAAACAATACTGCCATAATCAAAAATACCTATATAGGAATCGTTTTCCGCATCGTACATTAATTCGGTCGGGTCTGCATAAATGCAGTTGAAGGCAAGGTTATTTTTTAATCCTTTCAGATCAAGCCTGTCGCCCAGGTGATACCCGGTAATTGTCTTTTTCATGGCTGGTAAAAATATTTATAATGAGGCTTTTGTTATAAAATGTTCCAAAAAATTTATTAAAAAAATAATAGTTTAAAGGAAGATATTTTTACGTTAGCAAACAAGGCGGGCATACAATTTCTCCAATGTTTGCTGCGGGTTTTTACAAAATCCAGGATGTACTTTTGATGTTTGAACAACCGTACTCCTGGTTGCGGTAAGCCACCTGAAACGGGCCGCTATATCTAGTTTTGCAATTGGCCCTGCTGCACTATTCCCCACACATATACGCTGCATGGCATCCAGGTGCTGCAGCAATTCCTCCTTATCTGTTTCAATACAAAATGCAGCCAGCCTGTCTTCGTTTAAACAACTGAGGGTTTTCAAAAATTGTTGTTTGGCGCAATAAAGTATTACCCCCACATTCAGGAATTCTTCCCGCTCTACCCTGGGCACAATACGTATAACCGCGTATTCAAATAGTTGATTTTGCTGCATGCTGTGCTTCTTTTACAAAAATGTATGAATGTGTAATACGGGTTTCTAAAAACTGAATATATACCTGCCGGTGTTCTTCTACTGATTGAAGGGAAGTATCTGCTGCAAGCCATTCTTCAGGAATTGAATAAACGATACTGCGGATGAGTTCATTACTGAGTAATGGCTGAAAAACCGCATCCACTTCTTCCAGTCTTGTTGCCTTTTGTAACAATACATGATCTTTTATCAGCACAAAGGGCCGCATGGCCTGATCCTTCCAGTTGTGCCAGTTGTGGTGAAAATACAAACATGCCCCATGATCTATCAGCCATAATTCTTTATGCCACCATAACATATTTGTATTGCGTACGGTACGGTCCATATTGGTTAACAGGCAATCGAGCCAAACAATCTGCGAAGCAAGTAATGCATTAACAGCCGTTACGGCCGGATCAAAAGTAACAGAGCCTGAAAGATAGTGCAGGCCAAGGTTCAGGCCCGTGCTGGCTTTTAATAAATCCTGTATTTCTTCATCCGGTTCCGTTCTTCCAAAGGCTTCATCAATAGTTGCAAAAACAATTTCCGGCACCCGCAAACCCAATGCCCTGGCTATTTCGCCCCCAATCAATTCGGCAATCAACGCTTTAATCCCCTGCCCCGCTCCCCTGAATTTAAGCACGTATAAAAAATCATCGGCTGCTTCAACAATGGCGGGCAGTGAACCTCCTTCCCGCAGGGGCGTTACATAGCGGGTTACTTCAACAGTTCTTATCTGAAGCTGATTACTATCTGTTTGCATTTGTAAAAAATTAAATCGCTGTTGCTAAAAATGC
>JAYUBR010000851.1:0-4483 GCA_043740775.1 Ferruginibacter sp.
ATGGTGCCAGGCTTCATTTGTCAACGGGTTAATATCCAGCGGACCAATGCTGCCATAACAACTGCCCGGAATATTTACACAAATAATAAAATGGTGGGCAGGATCAAATAATTTTCCCTGGCCTGTTAAACCGGGCCACCATTCTGTTGCATCGCTGTTGGCGGTAAGGGCATGAAATATCCAGACCACATTATCCTTGTTTTCATTAAGACTACCATGTGTTGTATAGGCAAGCTGGTACTGCATTAAAGTAATGCCCGATTCCAGCGTGAAGGGTTTTGTGTACCTGAATATTTCTGCCATGCCGTTAAAGTATAACCTTGTTATTTTTCTGTTTTTGCAATGTTTTTAAATACGGGTTTACGCA
Organism: Ferruginibacter sp.; assembly: GCA_043740775.1. Taxonomy (GTDB): domain Bacteria; phylum Bacteroidota; class Bacteroidia; order Chitinophagales; family Chitinophagaceae; genus Ferruginibacter. The sequence goes on from JAYUBR010000851.1 coordinate 368, forward strand.
ACCAGTTCGCTGGAAAATACTGCTGCAAAAGCCTGTTCAAAATCTGCTTTAATGTCTTCAATATGTTCTATACCAACGCTGATGCGTACCTGGTTAGGCAATACGCCGGAAGCGATTTGTTCTTCAGCGCTTAGTTGTTCATGTGTGGTAGATGCAGGATGTATGGCCAGTGATTTGGCATCGCCTACATTGGCAAGATGACTAACAAGTTTTAACGAGTTAATGAATTTTTCTGCATTCTCCTTACCACCTTTTACCCCAAAATTTAATATACCCCCAAAGCCATTGCGCAGGTATTTTTTTGCCAATGCATTATATGGGCTGCTTTGCAATCCGGGGTAATCAACAAACTGTACTGAAGGATGTTGTTCCAGCCATTCAGCCAATGCCAGCGCATTGTCTACATGGCGCTGTACCCGAAGGCTTAATGTCTCGATACCCTGTAACAAAAGGAAGGAATTGAAGGGACTTTGTGAAGGGCCGAAATCACGCAGGCCTTCAACTCTTGCACGTATGGCAAAAGCAATATTGGGTAAACCAAGCGGATTGCCTTCACCAAATACTTCCCAGAATTTTAAGCCATGGTAGCCTTCGCTTGGTTCGGTAAACTGCGGAAATTTACCATTGCCCCAGTTATAATTTCCACCATCAATAATAACACCGCCAATACAAGTGCCATGGCCGCCAATCCACTTTGTAGCCGATTCAACTACTATGTTTGCACCATGCTCCAGCGGACGAAACAGATAGCCTGCAGTACCAAAAGTATTGTCAACAATCAGCGGCAAATCATATTCTTTTGCCAGGGCTGCAAATTTTTCAAAATCAGGAATATTTAATTTTGGATTGCCAATTGTTTCGAGGTAAAGCGCCTTGGTATTTTTATCAATGTGTTTTACAAAACTTTCCACATCATCTCCGTCAGCAAACCTGGCTTCAATGCCGAGACGTTTAAAAGCAACCTTAAACTGGTTGTGGGTGCCCCCATATAAATAAGTTGTTGAAATAAAATTATCCCCGGCCTGCAAAATGTTGTTGAGTGCAAGGAACTGTGCGGCCTGGCCCGAGGCGGTAGCGAGTGCCGCCACACCGCCTTCCAGTGCCGCAAGGCGTTGTTCAAATACATCGGTTGTGGGGTTCATAATCCGGGTATAAATATTACCAAACTCTTTTAACCCAAAAAGATTAGCGGCATGTTCCGTATTCTTAAATGCATAAGAAGTGGTTTGATAAATAGGCACCGCCCTTGAATTGGTGGCTGAATCTATTTGCTGGCCTGCATGTAATTGCAAGGTGTCGAAATGAAGTGATTGGCTCATAATTGTTTTTTTTAAGTATGATTATAAAATAATAATTGGTTTACCTGCTACTGAGATAGGTTGTATTGTGAATTACAGGCAAGCTTTTTTTTAATACCATATGTATTACTTTGCCATTAAATTCAATAAATCTAAAAATCAGTTCCTGAAATTAAAGGAAGGTTTTAAATGCTTACAACGTTAGTCTATTAAAATGATAGACAAATATAAAATATTAAAACACTTTTACAAATTTTCCTTTACAATTTAAAGTTAAGGATAGGTTAGCATCAATTTTGCATTATTGTATCGGTATACATTTATCAGCGTTGATTACAATTCCTGTTCAATTTCATCCAGCTTTTTTTCTTCCAGTACTGTTCGGGCGGGGATAGTGTTTTCGCTGTGCCACTTAACCAGCCTTATAAAACCACTGGCTATTTCAATTCCTGTAATGTCGCCATCACTGAAACAGCAGCAGCCGGAATTAAAATAGCCCGGTTTTAATGTGCCGGTAGTTTCAACAACATTTATCTGGTGTTCTTTATCAGCAGCATATTTTCCGGATGCAAAAACCGGCTTATGGGTATGGCCGGTAATGAGGAGCATATTTCTTTTATGACTGCTCCATTCGTACATTAATTTATTGTGTTTATCCCGCAGATAAAAATCATTGGCCGGGGTGTTGATATTGATCTCTAAAAAACGTTGAATAGGCGACCAGATATGGGCTACAATCCAGGTGCTAAACCTGTTGTTATCGCTCATTTTATCGCCCTGGTGGCCATGCGTTAAAAAAATGCTGAGTTTTTTCTGGCTTTCGGTAAGGGTTCTTAAAACAATTCCTTCATACACTGGCAACGGCATCTGAAAGCTATTTTTTAAATGCAACTGAACATCCAGGTTGCTTTTCCATAACAGATCATGGTTGCCAAATGTGCGGTAATATTTATTATCTGCCTGAAAGTTTGCTTCTGCTTTCAGCGCTTCCAGGTTTTGAGGAATCACCTGGTCAGGAGTATATTTCCACAGTTCTTCTGCATCGCCCAAATTGATAAAATGAAAGCCCTGCTGGTGATAATATTGCAGTGCGGTAATATAATTATGCTCATTGGTTTTAAAATCATCAGCCCAATCTTTATTGCCTTTGTGCTGATCGCTGAAGATGATAAAATTATCCGTGGCCAGGTCAATATCAAGCACAATGCCACTTCGGTTTTTTTTGGTGGTAATGATATTGTACAATTTACCCAGCGATTTAAATACATCTTCCTTTTTGGGGTCGGCATCAAACCGCTCTGCCAGCCAGATAAAAAAAGGCCTGAATATTTTTTGAAGCAATTTTTGCATTAATTGAAAATACTTATTTTTTGAAATATTTCCCTATAAAAGGCAACTGATGCAGTTCTTTTTTTTCTACAATGCCAATAAACCAACAATAAAAACCGGTTAAAATTGTGGCAATGGTTAAATTAAAAAACACGTTGGGCCAGATGGCTGTAATGCCTTTATGTGCAAAAAAAAGCAGCACTACAATTACCATATAGGCAGTTAGTTTTTTCCAGGCGTATGGGATGCGGTATTCTTTTTGTCCCCATAAAAAAGAAGCTGCCATCATGCTGCCATAACAAAAGAATGTTGCCCATGCACATGCCATATAACCAAATCGCGGTATAAATAAAAAGTTGATGGTAGTAGTGAGGAGGGCCCCGCCAACGGTGATCCATGCACCGGCAGAAGTTTTGTTGCTTAGTTTATACCACACACTTAAGTTGTAATAAATTCCAATGAACATATTGGCCAGCAATAGAATGGGCACAACTGTTAAGCCTTCCCAATACCTTGGTCCTATAAAATTTTTCCAGATAGGCATGTATAAACTTACTGCCAGAAACATAATGCAAATGATGATCACAAAAAATTTCATCACCCGTGCAAAAACACGCTGGGGATTTTCATCTTCGGCCTGTTTGAAAAAGAAGGGCTCTGCACCCATGCGAAACGCATTGATGAATAAAGTGATGAGGATAGATATTTTATAACAGGCGCTGTAAATACCTACCTGGGTATTTTTAGCCAATGCATCTCCGGGTAACCACCATTTCAGCATCAGCCTGTCGAAGGTTTCGTTTACCATTCCACCCATGCCTACAATAATTAATGGGAGCGAATAGATCATCATTTGCTTCCATAACCGGGTATCAAATTTTAAGCGAACCTGTGCTATTTCGGATGAGAGTAATAACAGCGTAACAATTGCCTGGATAAGGTTTGCGAGCACAACATAATAAATAGGATTTGTTTTTGAGTTATAAAAAAGGCTTACCCAACTATCCGGATTTTGTTTTACCGCATGGGAGCAATACCCCACAAAAAACCAGGTAAAAAAAATATTAAAGCAAATGCCTGCAATGATTACAAAAGCATACTTTTTCGGTCGTCCTTCCTGTCTTAACCTGGCCAATGGTATTCTGCTTAATGCATCTACAGCTATAATTAGAATGGCCAGTTTAATTATTTCCGGATAGTTGCCCACGCCTATTAAATTGCCAAAGGTGCCCCGGCTAAGCCAAAGCAGGGAGGTTAACAGCATGGTAGAAAAAAACAGTGAAAGAAAAGAGGTGCTGTAAATAGTTGTTGTATTTTCTTCTTTGGAAGAAAAGCGAAAATAGGTAGTTTCGAAACCATAGGTAAATATAATGTTGAGTAAAGGAATGGCGGAGTATACCAGGGCCTGGATACCATAATCGGCCGTTGTAATATTATCCGCATAAGTAAGATAGGGTGTAAGCAGGTTATTGATAAACCGGGCTGCGAT
>JAYUBR010000852.1:0-4478 GCA_043740775.1 Ferruginibacter sp.
TCACCTGTAAAGATTGGCGTGGTGGCTGCAACCGGTGGCAACATTCAGTGGATGGCTATTGAAGGCGATCCGCAACAGCATTATTTGCCAAGGATGGAATGGGCAGATGCCAGCACCTTGGTAGTGCAGCAACTGAACCGCAAACAACAGGAAAGTAAACTGTTCTATTGCAATATAACAGATGGGCATACCCGCAGTTTTTTTACCGAGAATGAAAAGACGTGGATTGAAGTAAGAAGTTACTGGAACGATGATGATCCAACAGGATGGGACTGGATCAGTAAAGGCGCAGCTTTTATATGGGTGAGTGAAAAAGATGGCTGGCGTCACATTTATTCTGTTAGCAGGGATGGCAGTAAACAGACCTTGCTCACTACCGGTAAATACGATATTGAATCTATCAAATGCATTGATGAAACGTCTGGTTATATTTATTTTATGGCTTCACCCAACAATGCCACACAGCTCTATCTGTACAAAGTAAAAATGGATGGTAAAAGCGATGCTGTATTGGTGTCGCCTGCAAGCCTGGCAGGTACACATAGCTATACCATTTCAACCAATGCAAAATGGGCCAGCCATGGGTTTAGTAATTATAAAACAATGCCGGTAAAAGAATGGGTGTCGTTGCCCGATCATAAGGCTGTAAATACGGCCAATAGTATTGCAGCAACGATGAAAACGGATAATAGCAGCACGGTAAGGTATACTACCGTAACAACAGAAGATAATGTTACACTGGATGCCTGGATCAATTATCCAAAAAACTTCGACAGCACAAAAAAGTACCCGGCAGTTTTTTATGTCTATGGCGAACCTGCCGCTACGACTATCGGCGACAGCTATGGCAACCACCAGAACTATTTATACAACGGCAATATGAGTGAGGATGGTTATTTTCAGGTAGCGGTGGATAACAGGGGTACACCCTCATTAAAAGGTGCGGCATGGCGCAAATCTATCTATCGTAAAATTGGTACAATCAATGTAAGGGATATGGCACTGGCTGCTACTAAAATAATGTCTAAAAGCTATTTTGATAAAGACCGCACCGCAGTGTGGGGATGGAGTGGTGGCGGATCATCCACATTGAACCTGATGTTTCAATACCCTGATATTTTTAAAACAGGTATTGCCATTGCTGCAGTTGGTAACCAGTTGTTTTATGATAACATTTACCAGGAACGTTACATGGGATTACCGCAGGAAAACAAAGAAGATTTTATCATCGGTTCGCCCATTAGTTATGCTAAAAATTTAAAAGGAAATCTGTTGTACATCCACGGCACCGGTGATGACAATGTGCATTACAGTAATGCAGAGGTATTGCTGAATGAGCTGATAAAATACAATAAACAATTTCAGTTTATGGCCTACCCTAACCGCACTCATAGTATATCTGAAGGCGAAGGTACCAGTCTGCATTTGGTTACTTTATACACCAATTATTTAAGGGCCAATTGCCCGCCCGGGGCAAGATAAATCATCAGCAAGGGAAAAAATAATTGCATAAAAAAACAGGTAGTAAAAGCTACCTGTTTTTTATTTATTGATTGAACAACTGCTGTTAAAAAATATACCTTAAACCAAACTGCATTTGCCAGCGTGAAATGAGGTCGGGGCTTGAGGTGAATGTATTTTTTTGAGAGGGGTCGAATGTAAATACCGGGTTGCCTGCACTGTTAAACCTGTTTATAGAAAGTGGCTGGTAAAATCCTGCGGTGGTGGCATATTTACGAACGCCCCATTTACTGCTCAGCATATTTCCAAAATTCTGGATATCAATACTAAACTGAATGGTTCTTTTTTTATCTCCTGCTTTAAAATTAAAATCCTGTAAAATCCTTACATCCATTTGACCAAACCATGGTGTTTCTCCCGCATATTTTTCAGTGTATTTTCCACGGCGGCTGCTTAGATAACTATCCTGTGCAATAAAACTTTTTAAAGCAGTTTGCTGTGCGCCAGGCGATTGAATATTTCCCAGCACATCGGTGTAGGGATCAAAAACCATGACGCCTACTTCTGCATCTGTTGGCACATACATCAGGTCGTTGCTTGCTGTTCCATCGTTATTGATATCGCCTCCGTAAACATACGCAAAGTGGTCGCCACTAACCCAGTTTGAGAAGAAGGAGATGGTAGTACTGTAAGCATTATTTTTTCCATAATCAAACTTTTTAATACCGGCCAATACAAAGCGGTGGGTATTGCCATAAAGCGAAGTTGAATTAATGGCTTTGTTGGCGTTATTTAAAATAGGATTTCTGTCAAACGCATCACTTGAAATTTCTGCAGAAATAGAACTGGCATCTTTTGAAATTAAGTAGTTATAAGATGCCTGTAAATAAAATCCTTTTTTAAATGTTTGCTGTGCCTGTAAACTAACATTAAACTGGTAGCCCTTGTTTGTGTTGGTAAATACATACGTTTGATTTGCAAAACGACCATCTGTTCCTTTGTCGCTTGCTTTGTAAATACTTCTGTTATCGCCGGTACCAGAAATTAATGTGCCGGTTGGTGTACCCAAATTATAGTTGCGAACCATCATCGCTTTCTGATCTTTTGAATACGCTACGTCGGCAGAAAATACCGTTCCATAGGGAATCTTAAAATCAAGGCCCAGGTTGCTTCTCCATATTTGCGGCCACCTGAAATTGCTTGCAGTAGCATTGTAAAAACCAGTATAAGGGTTCGCTTGCTGGTTACCAATCCACACAAACGGAAAACGCCCGGTGAACAATCCTGATCCTCCACGCAACTGAACTGTTTTATCTCCGTTTACATCCCAGTTAAAACCAACCCTTGGCGAAAACAGCGGCTTTTTAGTAGGGAACTTTGTATTGTCTAATTGCTTGCCCACGCCATTGGTTATGCTGTTTCCGTTTTCGTCAAACAATACCTGGTTATCATTATTCGGAATGGTGGGTGATCCTTGCTGGTAAGTTCCTTTAAAAGTTCCATCCGGGTTAGTGTTTGGATTTCTAAAACTTGCATTGCTGTAGGATGGCGCATCGATTCTTAAGCCATAGGTTAACCGGAAATTTTTAGCAGGTTTCCATTCATCCTGGGCATAGGCAGATAATTGTGCAACGGTTAAATAATACCAGGTCCACTGATCTGCAGAAGCCCTGTTCTTTGCGTAGTTGACATCTACATCCAACGGATAAGCTCCGAATACATAAGCTCCGCTTGCAGGCACACTGTCTTTAAATGTTTGTATATCTGCATTGGAAAAAATAGCGGGGCCATAACCGGTAAGGTTGAAAGAATTGGCAAATTTAAATGACTCGTAAGATACCCCAAACGTAAGCGTATGTTTGGGAAGATTGACTGTAAAATTATTGGTAACCTGAAAGGCATCCTGGTTTAAGATATTGTTAATAGAGAAAGGCTCATGACCTGCAATGATATAGCGGGTATTGTTTTTTGTAATGTTAACAATTGGGAATGGAGTTGAAAGCGGATCTCTTGTATCCCTGAAAGAAGTATGTACCAACCGTAATTTATTTGCGTATTTACTTCCAAAAGATGATTTTAATTCAGAGCCAAAAGACTGTAGTTTGTTATTGATCCTGTAACCCGAATTACGAAACTGAAGAGTAGTAAAATCAGGCCCACGGCGGCCAATAGCACTTGGGTGCGCAGGCTTTTCTTTTGAAGCATCCAGTCCGTTGTAAGTAAATGATAAGGTGTTGTTGTTGTTGATTATCCAATCTAATTTAGCCAGCCACTTGTAACTTTTTTGCTTATAATTAAATCCCTGGTAATCGCCGGTTTCGTAATTAAACTTATTTTTTAAAATGCTTCTCACTGCATCCAGATCGGCCTGCAACACTCGTGAGGTATTTGTTTTGCCTGCGTTACCTGAATTTTGTGCTACATAACTTGTAGGGGCATCGCTTCTTTGTTCTGTTTCAAAATTGGCAAAATAAAATAGTTTATCTTTTTTTATCGCACCGCCAAGGGCCACGCCAAGCTGGTATTGATCAAGCTTCGGCACAACAATTTTATTACCATCCACTTTCTTTCCGGTAAGTCCTTCGTTTCTGTAAAAGCCATAGGCTGTTCCGGTAAAAATATTGGTGCCGCTTTTGGTAACGGTGTTTACGCCAGCACCTGTAAACCCTGCCTGGGTAACATCATAGGGAGCGATGTTTACCTGTATCTGGTCTATCGCATCCAATGATACGGGTTGCGAACTGGTTTGTCCGCCGGGTGTTGGTGCGTCTAATCCAAAGGGATTGTTGAACACAGCTCCATCCAGTGAGTAATTATTGTACTGCCCGTTTCTGCCTGCGAAAGAAGTTCCGTTAATGGTAGCAGATGCAGATGGTGTAAGCCTTGTATAATCATCAGCCGACCTGGAGATGGTAGGCAATTGCCTGATTTGGCGGGAACTGATATTAGTAGAAGCTCCGGTGCGCTGGTTATCAAATATTTTAGATTTGCCGGTAACTGTTACTCCCTGCAGGCTC
>JAYUBR010000853.1:0-1271 GCA_043740775.1 Ferruginibacter sp.
TGGATGCAGCATTTTTACGTATGAAAATATATTAGACAGTGCCGGCATACTAATGGAAAATGATGAGAAGAAAAAGAAAACTACTGTTCCCATCACCACTGAAACCGGCGGCAAGGATGATCTGCAACGCCTGTCAATAGAAGAACTGCACACCCTTTTAAATGAAGTGCTTGAACAGGAAGATTATATCAGGGCCATTGCCATCAGGGATGAAATAAAAGCAAGAAAATGATGCTTATAATTGATAATAGATAATTTATTAATTGATACTTAAATGCAGAACCATCATTCTTTATCAGTTATTTTAAAAAACTGCAGTTCTTCCTTATCAATTATCTTTTAAAACATTATCCATTAAATAAAATGCTTGTTTTTCCTAATTGCAAAATTAATCTTGGCCTGCGCATTCTAAATAAACGAGCGGATGGTTATCATAATATAGAAACCATTTTTTATCCATTGCCCTTCAACGATGCCCTGGAAATAATTCTTTCAGATAATAAAGATCCCCTCATTTTCAGCAACTCGGGTTTACCCGTTAACGGAAATAGTGCCTATAATCTTTGCGTGAAAGCTTATTGGTTACTAAAAAAAGATTTTCCTGAATTACCCTGTATACAAATGCATTTGCATAAATGTATACCCATGGGAGCCGGTCTGGGTGGTGGTTCTGCCGATGCTGCTTTTACTTTACAATTATTAAATAAACTCTTCAGCTTAAATTTATCTGTAACACAATTAATTGCGTATGCAACGCAATTGGGCAGTGATTGTGCATTTTTTATTATAAATACTCCTTGTATGGCTACCGGCAGAGGCGAAATGTTGGAGCCAATAACAGCAGATCTTTCTGGCTATATCCTTGCATTGGTTAATCCCGGAATCCATGTAAGTACAGGAGAGGCCTTTTCTGCAGTGCCGCTTCATCAGCCCACCGGCAACCAGTTATCATTAGTTGAAATAATCAACCAGCCCTTTGATACCTGGCAAAAATTTTTAGTAAACGATTTTGAAGAAGGTGTATCTAAAACTTATCCCATTATAAAAGAAATCAAAGAGCACTTATATAAAATGGGCGCAGTGTATGCAGTCATGAGTGGTAGTGGCAGCAGTATTTTTGCCTTGTTCAGCAAACAACTTCATCCGTCCCTAAATATTGACCTCCCCTTTTTGGTGCGGCTTATTTCTTTATAAAAAGCTGTTAATTTTTATTATAAAAACGATGTATTTTCTTAATTGGTTAGTCTATGTTACTGCTTTTTAATAAATTG
>JAYUBR010000854.1:0-1270 GCA_043740775.1 Ferruginibacter sp.
AATAAAGAGCGCATACTCCAAGCCGTAAGAGCCGAGGCCCGGTCTTCGACCCGCCGAACGAATATTAAAAATTATCCTTATTTTCCGGGTATGAAAAAAGTTTACTCAGAAAACTGGCCACAGTTTTTCGCCGTTGTTGGTGCCACAAACCATTAAAGAGCGCATACCCCACCCCGTAAGAGCCGATACCCGGTCTCCAACCCCGCCGACCAAGTATAAAAATTATCCTTATTTTTCGGGCATGAAAAAAGTTTACCCAACCTCTGTTGGTGTTCCGCTTAGTTCTCCGCCGCCGTTTGGTCTCCCGACCAACGGCAGATATAAAACTAAAAAATATTTTATAAATTTGCATGTTGACACACTATGCCGGCGATTGAGTTAATATAACCCGTTGGTCGGGAGACCAGACGGGGGCGGCGTTGTAGAGGATAGGAGGAACACCAACGGCGGCGGGAGCTTTTTTATGTTTATTGATGAATAAAAAAATGGTCCGTGTCTTTACGAACCATCAGGTTGTCTTTTGTAAAAAAGCATTTTTTATTGTGCGCAATTTGGCGATATTAAATATTACTTGCTAAAATGGAACATCCGCCGTTGGTACTGAAAAACTGCCGGATAGATTGTAAAAACTTTTTCATGATGTTATTTTTTGATGGTTATTAAATTCACAGCTATGACCTTGGGTTAGCATCATTAATTTAATGGGCGGTTACTAAAAAATTGTTAAAGGAATTTGTAACGTTTCTATAATTACACAAAGCTGCGTGAATGTTGAATAAACAGATACTGCTGAATGGCTGCCGGATAGAAGCGGATACCCCGGTGAGGGCTTGTGGTTGGGACTGTGCCGGAGTAGCAGCGGATAGCCGGAACGCTGCTGACCGTAGATACAATGATGGGAGCCCCAAAATTTTTAAGAAATTTACCTGTCTAACTGCTGCTGCATTCTTTTTACCCGGTCTTCTAATTTTTCTGAAGTGAGATTCTCTCTCATGCTGTCAACTTTTATGGGGAAACAAAAAGGCGTTAATCTTGAAGGCACGGTAATAATGATGTTGCTTTGCTGAATGCGCTGTAACATATTGCGCAGGCGCACTTCATCCATTTGCTGGTACATTACTTCGTGGTAAGCCTGGCGCAGTAAAAGATTGTTGGGTTCGTACTCTGCAAATACATTAAACAATAAAGAGGCAGAAGATTGTAAATGTTTTTGTTTCACTTTTTCGCCGGGCATACCCTGAAAAATAAGTCCACCAATAACAGCAATATC
>JAYUBR010000855.1:0-1268 GCA_043740775.1 Ferruginibacter sp.
GTGTAAGCATCTCCGTTACAAAGTTTTTTGCCGTGGCTGCATTGTGTACAATGCCTTGCTGAACGTAGGTTTCCAGTCCGCCTGAATGTGCGTAACCGCCAATTGGTAAAGTGGGATCTGATAATTGCAGCAACCTTAATAAGGGGGTACTCATTCAGGATCGGAGGTTAACTTTATGATTCTGTTAAATAAACTGTTGCTGCTGTTGCTATGAGGCGATACAGTGGTTTTTAATGGCGTCATTAATTTTCTTTTTGCCTTTTCAACAGAATACCCATTCTTACTCAGCAGCGCAAACAATGGGGTTTCAAAAGCTACTAAAATTTCATCTTCCTGGTAAAATAAGGGTAAATGTTTATTGCCTATTTCGTAACAAACTGCAGCCATTTCATACATTGATCTTGGCCTTATCACGATAGCTTCACATTCATTAATATCAACAGCAACTAAACCAAAATCATCTTCATAAATAATATCCCCCACACCTAACCGGGGACTTTCGTTTATAAATTTCATAGTTATATCTCTACCTAACACCGTTTTTTTATGCAGGATGCGTTTGTTGGTTTCATACCAATCCAGCAACACATAATCAATATTACGGTTGTTGATTGCAAACAATTCAAGGTTCCCTATTTTTTCTTTTACCAGCATTGTATTTTTTTAATTAGCTAATGTGCTAATTCGATAATGTGCTAATTCCTTCATGTTGTTAACTAATTCTTTTACTGCTACTGTTTTCATTAGCACATCTGCATATTAGCTAATCAGCACATTGTATTTCGGCTCTTTAAAATAAAAAATAACGTTGTGCCAATGGTAGTTCAGCCATAGGAGCGCAGGTGATTGGTTCGCCATCTACCTTCACCTCGTAATTTTCCGGGTTCACTTCAATTAGGGGCGTAGCATCATTGTGTATCAAATCTTTTTTTGAAATATTGCGACAGTTTTTAACCGGCAACACTATCTTCTGTAATTTATATTTTTGTACAACATTTTTTTCTAAAGAAAGTTTGGATACAAAAGTGGCACAGGTTGCATACAATGCTTTTCCATAAGCCCCAAACATGTGCCGGTACACAACAGGCTGAGGCGTGGGTATTGACGCATTGGGGTCGCCCATTCTTGCCGCAATAATCATTCCGCCCTTAATGATCATCTCTGGCTTGGCGCCAAACATAGCGGGTTTCCACAATACAATATCTGCCAGCTTGCCTGCTTCTATCGAACCAACATATTCTGAAATACCATGTGTAATTGCAGGGTTA
>JAYUBR010000856.1:0-1267 GCA_043740775.1 Ferruginibacter sp.
GTGGGCAGAAACTTAAGTTATAAAAAAACAATTTTTTTCAGGCACAAAGGTTTTTCGTCACACAACAATATTCCCAGCGGCGATGATGACCTTTTTATAAATATTGCCGCAACCAAAAATAACACAAAAATAAATATTGATGCCACTACTTTTACTTTAAGTGAACCTGTAAATACCTGGTCTAAATGGATGAAACAAAAAACCCGCCATTACACCACCAGTAAGTATTACAAGCCCTTGCACCAATTTTTACTGGGCCTTTATGCTTTTACGCATTTTGTTTTTTTCCCTTTGCTGATAATCAGTTTTTTGTTTTTTAACTGGCAACTTACTTTACTGGTATTTGCTATACGGTTTGTAATACAGGCATTGGTATTTTACCCGGCCATGAAAAAATTACAAGAACAAGACCTGTATCCATGGTTTGTATTTTTGGATATCTGGATGTTTTTTTATTACCTGATATTTTCGGTTGCATTAATAAAAAAACCAAAGCCATCATGGAATTAACAGATGGGCTTTGTATAACCGCATAAAGAAAAAGTTTAAAATGATACAAATTATATTACCCCCAGTTACCCTTTCAACCTTCAAAAAATTTAATACATAATCATCTTTTGTATGGAAATGCTCACAAAATATTTCACTGATTTTACGTATACCCAATTACAGCAATTTGCTGCGTTAAAAGATTTGTACAAGGAATGGAACGAAAAGATCAATGTGATTTCCCGTAAAGACATGGATAATTTTTATGAACATCACGTACTGCATTCGCTGGCAATAGCTAAGCAATTTGAATTTAAAAAGGAAAGCGAAATAATGGACCTTGGAAGTGGTGGCGGATTTCCCGGTATTCCCCTGGCTATCTTTTTTCCGGATACTCAATTTCACCTCGTTGACAGCATCAATAAAAAATTAAAGGTAGCCAGCGAAATTGCTGCCGCCATTAATTTACAAAATCTGTCTACCCAGCACACCAGGGCCGAAGACATTAAGAACAGAAAATTTGATGTGGTAGTATCCAGAGCCGTTGCGCCCTTAAAAGATTTGTGGTGGTGGGCAAAACCATTGCTAAAAAAAGGTGTATCACCCAATGGGCTAATTTGTCTTAAAGGAGGTGATCTTACAAAAGAAATATCTGAAAGTAACTGCAGGCCAAGGGTATGGGAGATTGAAAAAATTTTTACCGAGGCTTTTTTTACAGAAAAATTTTTATTGCATGTGCCGCTCTGATTTCAGCTTCTATTGAAATATACCTTACCGC
>JAYUBR010000857.1:0-1265 GCA_043740775.1 Ferruginibacter sp.
GATAAGCACAGTAGTGCCTTTTAACTCTATCCTTTTACCGGTATCAATATTGGTATAGTTCAGCAGCCAAACATACGTGCCTGGGTCCTGTGGATTTCCTTTAAATGTTCCGTCCCATTTATTCGTCCAGTCTTTGGTTTCAAACAGTTGTTGCCCTGCCCGGTTGTACACCCTGAAAATAAGTTTTGTTGCTTTGTACGCATTGGTAGGGTACAGGTAATCATTCAATCCATCGCCATTGGGTGAAAATGCTTTTGGTATCGCAATAAAGCAGTTGCCAGCTACGGTAATGGTATTGGTGGCAGTATCCTTACATCCAATGCTGTTGGTTACAATCAACTGCACCGCAACATCATGAATAGAATTGGAGGATGGATAAAATTGATTGGGCGGCGACTGTAGTGTGCTTGTATTGCCATTGCCAAAATTCCATGCCCAGCCGTTGTTTAATGTGCCACTGCTTTTATCAGCAAAAATAGCAGGGTCGCCGGGGCAAACTACCGGTGTAGATTCAAACATAGCCTGTATGGCATTGTTCAGAAAGATCGTAGTGGTTGCAGTATCACTACAGGTTCCGTTGCTTACAATTAATGTGGCATCTTTTTGTCCAAATAAAGTGTAGGTAAGGGTATTATTTTTTGTTGTACTGTTGATGGCGTTATCAAAAGTCCATGCCCAGCTGTTCACGCCGTTTCTTCCATCATGAGTGTACAAAATAGTATCTGCAACGCAGCCATATTTAATGTTGGCGCTAAACATGGCAGACACCGTATCTTTTGTGGTAAAAAATAAAGAGGCACCTGGTGCAGTTTCTTTGCCACATTCATTTATAATGGTATTTCGGTCAGAGCCCGAAACCAGTTCTATTTTATAGCTGCCAGCCTGTTGTATTGGTGCAGATAATTTTACTTCAATAATATTTGTCAGTTCATCGCCGCTACAAATACCCGCAGCACTGGCAATCTTAACAATACTTGTTCCGGTAATAGCAAAATCACTTCCATCCGTGGCGATGGAGCTGCATTTCATTGGGTCTCTGAAAACAAGACGCAATACATCGGGCGCACAGCCAACTCTTGCGATACTGTCAAAAGGGGTTGGGATCAATGGATAAACTGTAACATTTAAAGTGTCGCCGGAAGGCAACATTTTATCACAGTTGTCCAGCAAATTTTCAGTTTTTTTTACCGTGACTTTGTAATTGCCGGGAGGAAGGATACCACCCAATTTTAGCACAACAGAGTCCATATCAAAACTGCCGGAAC
>JAYUBR010000858.1:0-1265 GCA_043740775.1 Ferruginibacter sp.
ATGGCAAAATATGAGGTAGAAAAATCGCTGAACGGAAAAGATTTTTCACTTGCAAATACTACACTTGTTAGTGTAAAAAACAATATTGCAGCTAACTATTCATGGCTTGACGAAAGTTCCGGTATAGGAAATATTTTTTATCGTATTAAAAGTATAAGCATTGATGGCAGTATAAAATATACGGCTGTTATGAAAGTGAGTATGTTGCAAAACAGAGCGTCCTTTACAGTGTATCCAAATCCCGTAAAAGGCAATAATGTAAATCTGCAAATACAAAACCTGGCAATAGGTGTTTACCAGGTTAAAATGATAAATACTGCCGGCCAGGTTGTGTACAATAGTAAAATATCTGTAAACAGCAACAGCATGTCGCAAACACTCAATACCGGCAGGAATATGCCGAAAGGTATTTACCAGTTGCAACTTAAAATTACTGATAATACTTCACTGGTAAAAACCATTGTGGTACAGTAAGTAGCTTTTATGAATTCACTATGTGTTGTTGAAAGTATAGGAAATTTAAATCTTTAAAAGCCTGTTTTTTTGCTGCACATATTCTTCTTGTGTAATGGCTCCTTTTTGTAACAGCTCAAATAATTTTGCCAATTCATCTGCAATCAATTGTTGTGAAGGTGCCATTGCAGCAGATGTATCAGCGATTGCCCTGGCTAGTTGGGTTGCCTGATTCATGATACCTGATTTTTTATAGTCTTCCTGCGCATGCGTAATTGTGTCTTTTAAAAGTTTTGGATAATGAATAAGTTCGTAGGTTGTTTCGCCCAATTCCGCAGCCGTCTGAATGTCAACATTGCCATAGCCCAACAATCTTCCCCAAATACTTTGGTCATACTCTACATTGTTTATTTTATCCAGCGGACTTTCTTTTGAATATCTGCTAAAAAAGCCACTTTCATCCACCACTCTTACATTGGTAACACACCATAAATTATTTTTCCAGTTCAGGTATTCATACATCGGGTACAATGCTGCAACCAGGGTAACAATAAGCCCCGTAGTTTGTAAAAGCCAGATGGATAGTACTGAAACCAGTAGCCAGACAAAAAATGGCAATACTAATTTTATCCAATGCTGCCGGGTTATCAGTAATATTTTTTCATCCTTCTTTAATGATGTTCTCATACTTGTTTATTGTTGTAAATGTTTTTAAAAGTAAAGAATGATTTGTTTACTCAAGTAATTATTTGATAAAAGGAATAGCTTTCTCTTACTTTGAGAATGCTTATTTTCGGTGTTTATTTTATTTA
>JAYUBR010000859.1:0-1264 GCA_043740775.1 Ferruginibacter sp.
TTTAAATTTACCAACTGCATATTACTTACATCCAAATGCCCAATAACACCATGAAAAATTTATTTACCTTACTTTTATTTGCACTTATGGGCCTTGTACATACAGCCAGTGCCCAAAATATTGCTATCAATACAGACGGCTCTTTACCCGACGCAAGTGCAATACTTGATATCACCAGCACCGGCAAAGGTTTTCTTGCACCGAGGATGACGACTACGCAGCAAAATGCAATTTCACTACCGGCAAAGGGTTTGTTGATTTTTAATACCACCGACAATATGTTTAAGGTAAACACCGGTACGGCTGCATCTCCTTTTTGGTCAACGCTTGGTATATCAGCAAATAACTGGTTGGTAACAGGTAACTCAGGAACCAGTTCGGCCAGTAATTTTCTGGGAACTATAGATAATGTGTCTTTAAGATTTAAAAGTAATAATATAGAAAGAATGGTGTTGGATAGTACGGGCAAAGTTGGTATTGGTACCAGTACGCCGGCTTCAGACTTTACTCTTAGCCAAAGTTCAGGCCTTTCGCCTGCAAAGGGAATGAGATTCACAGGCAACTCTTTAGGCGGCACATCTTCGGGTACAGGATTTAGCATGGCATTGGCTTACAATGCAACAGACAACAAACAATTGTGGCTGGGAGATGCAGATTATTTGGGCAATAGTGCTGCTACCTTTTTTAGAGTTGCTTCAGTAAACGGTGTTAGCAGTATTGATGCTGTTTCGGGTGATAATCTCTCCAGGCGTCCTTTATCATTGGGCGTTGGCGGAGATGGCAATTCAGCAATAATTTTAGGTAGCGATTTCAACGCTTTGGCACCATCATCTTATGTATGGGCCAATGGCAACATGGCTGTAGGAAACGGCTTCCGGTCCAATGCAGCACCTTCAAATGGTTTACTTGTACAAGGAAATACTGGTATCGGCATAACATCGCCTACTGCTGTTTTGCATCTGAAGGGCGGTACAGTTGCGGCTAATACAGCACCATTAAAATTAACTTCCGGTATCAATCTTACCACTCCGGAAGATGGGGCTGTAGAGTATAACGGAGCTCATTTTTTTGCAACTGTTGGTGCCATCCGTTATCAATTAGATCAACAGTCACCAGCTTACTTTACGGGCAGCCTGGCGGGAGATGTAACCGGCACGCAAAGTGCCACCGTTGTAGGAAAAATAAACGGAACCTCTTTGGCAGGATTAACAACCGGTATATTAAAAAATACCACCACAACAGGTGTTCCATCAATAGCAGTAGC
>JAYUBR010000860.1:0-1264 GCA_043740775.1 Ferruginibacter sp.
GTCAATCATGCCATATGCTTCCCGACCCTTCCATCTTAGATTCAAAGCACTGGGAAACTGGAGTGTTGCCTGGAATGGGACCACGGTTGGGCATATTTAATTATGGGTTTAATCATTATCCTTCCAGCAAAAATGACATTAATCTTGACCCGAATTTTTATCCTTCACAACCCATTTTAAATCTACAGGAATGGCAATATATTATTGATTATTACACATCGGTTTCACCTGATTCATTACCAGGTCAGCAAAGGAAATATGCAGTTAAAAACGGGTCATTCTTGTTTACACCAACATTTCCGGTATTTAAAATTCCATTGCCAAGTATCACCTTGGTTAAAATTGATACGGAGGCATCGGTGCGTCAGTTGATTATTTCTGACATGGTTACCAAAAATATTTATCGTTTCAACAATAAACTGCAGTTAATAGATACTTTTCGAAACAACGGTACAGCAGTTGACATTGAAATACATGGACAAGATTTTACGGTCTGTAATATTGGAATAATGAATCCGAATAATAAAAAAGATGGAAACGTATTTCATATTTCATTGGCTGAAAACGAAAGAATGAAAGTGGACAGTAACTTAAAGTTTAGTAAGCTTGCACGACCTGTACAGGTAACCTCCTCCGATTTGAATGCAGATGGAAAACTGGATTACCTGGTATGTGAATTTGGTAATCTAACCGGAGCCCTGTCCTGGATGGAGAACCTTGGAAATAATAAATTTGAACGACATGTATTAAGGGGACTGCCAGGTGCTATAAAAGCTTATGTTAAGGATGTTAACCATGATGGTTTGCCTGATATTTGGGTATTGTTTGCACAAGGAGAAGAAGGGGTATTCCTATTTACCAATAAAGGGCATGGTAAATTTGAGCAGGAACAAGTGCTGCGGTTTCCTCCAATTAATGGCTCATCTTATTTTGAATTGGCAGATTTTAATAAAGATGGGTTTCCGGATATAATATATACCTGTGGCGATAATGCGGATTTTTCGGCTGTATTAAAACCTTACCACGGGGTTTATATTTTTATGAATGATGGCAGTAACCATTTTAAGCAACAATATTTTTTTCCGATGCATGGTTGTTTTAAAGCAATGGCCAGAGATTTTGATGGAGATGGGGATCTTGATATAGCTGCGATTTCATTTTTTGCGGATTATGCAAATCATCCGGAAGAAAGTTTTATTTATCTTGAAAATAAAGGTAATTTCGATTTTCAGCCTTACAGTATAGCGGGAACAATATCCGGAAG
>JAYUBR010000861.1:0-1262 GCA_043740775.1 Ferruginibacter sp.
GCAGATGCAGAAAAATATAAGAAAGAAATTATCCGCAGTAAATTAGTAACCAACAATATTTATTTATTGCCCGAAACAATTGAAGTAAAACCGGATAAAGATAAAGACAGCAATAATTAAAGTTGCATCATCAGTTGTTGTTTTGATGCTGATGTTTTTAAATTATGAATGATTAAATCATTACCAATAAAATAACCTACCTATCGTGAGTGAACCCCTTCAACAGCAAATAAAAAATTTAGCCGGTCAATATGCTGCAGAAATGATTGACGTACGCCATCACCTGCATGCAAACCCGGAATTAAGTTATAAAGAATTTAAAACCGCTGCCTATATTCAGCAACAATTAAACGCACTTAATATTTCTTTTGAAGTGAAAGCCACCACGGGTGTAATAGGTTTAATTGAAGGAAAAAATCCCGGTAAAAGAATAGTGGCTTTAAGAGGTGATATGGATGCCCTGCCCATTACAGAAGAAAATGATGTGCCTTACAAATCAACCGTAACGGGCGTTATGCATGCCTGCGGACATGATGTACACACTACCTGCCTGCTGGGTGCAGCAAAAATTTTAAGCACTTTAAAAGATGAATGGGAAGGAACAGTAAAATTAATTTTTCAACCGGGAGAAGAAAAAAATCCGGGAGGTGCCAGCCTGCTGATTAAAGAAGGTGTTCTGCAAAATCCGTCGCCGCAAAGTATTTTTGCCTTGCATGTTCACCCCGGTTTGGAAGTAGGCAAATTAAGTTTTCGCGGCGGTATGGTAATGGCCAGTGCCGATGAAATTTATATTACCATCCGTGCTAAAGGTGGCCATGCTGCAGCTCCTCAAAATACTGCCGATACTATTTTAATTGCATCTCATTTAATCATCAGCCTGCAGCAGATTATCAGCCGAAACAACGATCCTTTCAATCCTTCTGTATTATCCATCACTTCATTCCAGGGTGGATATACTACCAACGTCATTCCTTCAGAAGTTAATCTGATGGGCACTTTCAGGGCAATGGATGAGGCGTGGCGCTTTAAGGCACACGAACTGATTATTAAAATGGCGACAGAACTGGTACACAGCATGGGCGCTGAAATTAACATTAAAATTGATGTGGGTTATCCTTTTGTTTTAAACAATGAAAAGCTGTGTGCGGCAGCCCGTAAAAAAGGCGAAGCCTATCTTGGTACAGAGAATGTATCAGAAACAGAATTAAGAATGGGAGCCGAAGATTTTGCCTATTATTCTCACCAGATACCCGGCTGTTTTT
>JAYUBR010000862.1:0-4443 GCA_043740775.1 Ferruginibacter sp.
TTCGATAAAGCAGGCAAGCAAACTGCGGTTACCATCATCGAAGCAGGTCCATGCGTAGTTACACAAAAAAAGACCGTTGAAACAGACGGTTATAATGCACTCCAGATTGCATTTGGCGACAAGAATGAAAAGCACTCCATTAAAGCTGAAATTAACCATTTCGCCAAAGTTCAGACATCCCCCAAAAAAGTAGTAAAAGAAATACGCGATTGCGAATTAACACAATCAGTTGGTGAAACAATCACGGTTGACATTTTTGCCGAAGGCGACAGTGTTGAAGTAGTGGGTAACACAAAAGGAAAGGGTTTTCAGGGTGTTGTAAAACGTCATGGTTTCCACGGTGTAGGTGGTCAGTCTCACGGTCAGCATGATCGTTCAAGAGCACCGGGTTCTATTGGTAACTCATCTGATGCCTCAAGAGTATTTAAAGGCATGAGAATGGGTGGCCGTATGGGACAAGACAGAGTGAAAATGAAAGGATTGAAAGTAGTAAAGATTTTCGCAGAAAAAAATTACATATTGGTTAGTGGTTCTGTACCAGGCCACAATGGTTCAATCGTTTTAATACAAAAGTAAAAAAATAATTAGCTGATTAGCTGATGTGCTAATATGCTGATTGCAGAAATGATAGAGAATTTTTAGAAACAAAATGGATTAATAAGCGCATTAGCAAATTAGCACATTAGCAAATTAAAAACCATGCAAGTAGATATTTTAGATATACAAGGCGCTAAAACCGGAAGAACAATTGAGTTACCGGAAGAAATTTTTGGTGCAGAACCAAACACTCATGTTGTTTACTTAGCCGTAAAGCAATACCTGGCCGCACAACGTCAGGGTACACATAAAGTAAAAACAAGGGCTGAAGCAAATGGTTCATCTAAAAAATTAGTAAAACAAAAAGGAACCGGTGGTGCACGTAAAGGTAATTTACGTAGCCCGATTTACAAAGGTGGTGGTACTATCTTTGGACCAAAGCCTCACTTATACGATTTTAAATTGAATCGTAAAGTTAAGGACCTTGCTAAAATCAGTGCTTTAAGTGCGAAGGCAAAAGATCACGCTATTGTAATTGTAGAAGATGTAACAATGGACGCTCCAAAATCAAAGCATTTTGCCGGTATTTTAAAGAGTTTACTCGTTAGTGATAAAAAAACATTATTTGTTATACCGGAAGACAACGACAACGTTTACCTGAGTTTAAGAAATATACCTGGTGTTCAGGGAACTTTGTTAAGCGATGTAAACACTTATGATATTGTAAATGCCAACATATTGGTTTTTACTGAAAGTGTAGCAAGAATTTTTAGCGAAGAAGAAGTAGCGGAAGCATAGAGCAAATGTGAAGATGTGAAAGTGGCTCAATGTAAAAATGTGTAACATTTTCAAATTTTTAAATTTTCAAATTAATTGACATGAAACTGTCTGAAGTTTTAATAAAGCCTATCTTATCTGAAAAGATAAATAAGCAAACTGAAAAAATGAACCGTTACGCTTTTGTGGTAAGCAGAAAGGCTAATAAACTGGAAATTAAAAAAGCGGTAGAAGAATTCTATGGTGTTCAGGTAAAAAATGTTAATACAACAGTAATGCCTGGTAAAGCCAAATCACGTAATACAAAAGCTGGTGTGGTTAGTGGTCGTAAGCCTGCTAAAAAGAAAGCATTTGTTACAGTGGCAGACGGCGAATCTATTGATCTGTACGGTTCAGTATAGTCGTTGATTCCAGCGGATTTCAACAAAAAATAATTAATGTATGGTGGTCAGCACCGCAAAGTTTTGACAAATAAAAAAGTAGTTTACAATGGCACTTAGAAAATACAAACCGACCACAGCAGGTACACGTTGGAGAATTGGTAATGCTTATGCGGAAATCACTACCAACATTCCTGAAAAAACTTTGCTTGAAAAGCAAAAAAATACTGCGGGTCGTAACTCTCAGGGTAGAAGATCAATGCGCTATATGGGTGGTGGTAATAAAACAATGTACCGTATTATCGATTTCAAAAGAGATAAGAAGAACATTCCTGCTACTGTAAAAAGTATTGAATACGATCCAAACCGCACTGCATTTATCGCTTTATTGAGTTATGCAGATGGTGAAAAACGTTACATCATTGCTCCCAATGGTTTACAAGTTGGTGCTACTGTTTTAAGTGGCGATAATGTTGCACCTGAATTGGGCAACGCTTTACAGTTGAAATACATGCCCCTCGGTACAATGATTCACAACGTTGAAATGCAGCCAGGACAAGGTGGTAAATTGGTACGCAGCGCAGGTAATACTGCTCAGTTAGCCAATAAGGAAGAAAAATATGGCATTTTAAAAATGCCAAGTGGGGAGTTAAGAAAAGTCCTGATCAATTGCTATGCTACCGTTGGTGTAGTAAGTAATAGTGATCATAATTTGGAAAGTGCGGGTAAAGCTGGTAGAAACAGGTGGAAAGGTGTTAGGCCAAGAACAAGAGCCGTAGCGATGAACCCCGTAGATCATCCGATGGGTGGTGGTGAAGGTAGGGCTTCAGGCGGTCACCCACGTAGCCGTACAGGTAAATATGCAAAAGGACAGGTTACCCGTACAAGAGGTAAGGGATCTGATAAAATGATCATCCAGAGAAGAAACGGAAAAAAGATAAGCAACAAATAATTATTCATGTTAAAATATCCCGGTGATAAATTGGGAGAATCAACAAAAAATACAATATTATGCCACGTTCGGTTAAAAAAGGTCCTTATATAGATGCTAACCTGGAAGAAAAGGTTTTGGCAATAAATGAAGGGAAAAATAAGAAAGGCGTTATTAAAACTTGGTCACGCCGTTCTACAATCAGCCCTGATTTTGTTGGTCACACACTAGCAGTTCATAATGGCAATAAGTTTATTCCTGTTTATGTTACAGAATTTATGGTGGGGCATAAATTAGGTGAATTTGCGCCAACAAGAAATTTCAGGGGTCACTCAAGTAAAAAAATGTAATAAAAAAGTTTAGAATTAATTGTTCGGAAGAACAGGAAATTAAAACTTGAAACTAAATAAAAATGGAAGCAATAGCTAAACTTAACAATTATCCAACTTCACCGCGTAAAATGCGTTTGCTGGTTGATTTGATACGTGGAATGGAAGTAGAAAAGGCTTTAGGTGTATTACAATTCAACACTAAACATCCGGCTGTTCCTTTATACAAGTTATTAAAAAGTGCTATCAATAACTGGGAGCAAAAAAATACAGATGTAAAAGTAGAAGATGCTAAACTAGTTGTAAAAACTGTAATGGTTGATGGTGGAAGAGTTATTAAGCGAATGCGCCCAGCACCACAGGGACGTGGTTATAAAGTGCGCAAGCGCAGCAACCATGTAACATTAATAGTAGACAGTAAAAATTAATAGGCTAATTAGCTAAACTGCTAATTTGCTAATAACGGAACTTAAATTTTAAAATTAACGAGGCTAATTAGCATATCAGCAAATTAGCACATCAGCAAATTAAGAATATGGGTCAGAAAACAAATCCGATTGGTATCAGACTAGGAATCATCCGTGGATGGGACAGTAATTGGTATGCACATAAAAAAGATTTTGGTAACAAGTTAATTGAAGATCATAAGATCAGAACTTACCTGAATGCCCGTATCAACAAAGGTGGTATATCAAAAATTGTTATTGAGCGTACGCTTAACAAACTGATCGTTACCATTCATACGTCCAAGCCAGGTATTATCATCGGTAAAGGTGGTGGCGAGGTTGACAGGATCAAAGAAGAATTGAAGAAATTGACGGGTAAAGAGGACGTTCAGATAAATATATTGGAAATCCGCCGCCCAGAACTGGATGCGCAGATTGTAGCTGATACAATTGCCCGCCAGCTGGAAGGAAGGATCAATTTTAAACGTGCCGTTAAAATGGCAATTGCATCTGCATTGAGAATGGGAGCTGAAGGAATTAAAGTAAGATGTGGTGGTCGTTTAGGTGGTGCTGAAATTGCCCGTAGTGAAGAAATTAAACAAGGCAGAACACCATTGCATACACTTCGTATGGATATTGATTACGCCAGTGTATTTGCTCAGACAGTATACGGTAAGATTGGTATTAAAGTATGGATTTGTAAAGGCGAAGTATTAGCAAAAAGAGATTTGAATCCTAATATTTTAGCCGGCGGTGGTAAGGATGGTGACTCAAGAGGAGGTTTTGAAAACCGTGGTGGATTTGATGACAGAAGAGGCGGTGGCGACAGAGATAGAAGAGGCAGCGGACAAGGTGGAGACAGAAGAGGTGGCGGTGGCCAGGGACAAGGTGGTGGAAACCGTGGTGGTGGCCAGGGTGGAAGAAGATAATTATTATTTTACAAATGTGAAAATAGCGCAATGGCTCAATTGAGTAATTGTCAAATTGAGAAATTTTCAAATTATTAGAAATGTTACAACCAAAAAGAGCAAAACATAGAAAGG
>JAYUBR010000863.1:0-1260 GCA_043740775.1 Ferruginibacter sp.
CATTTCTCCGGGCAGGCAATAATACACCCATTTACTCTTATTTTGTTTTAGCTATTTGGGTTGTGATTTTTCCAATATCACAACTGACTTTATAAATAAAATTCAGTTGTTCTGCCAATTGTTTATCGCTTTGATTTTCCTTTGTGGAGAGCGATTTAGATGGCATCATTTCTTCCTCCAATGCAGTATGGTTCAGTTGCTGCAGGCTTTGTTTAAGGATGGTAATGCTTTTTTTTACCGGGAGTAAAATTTCTTTTGATGATATAACCGGTTGTTTGTTAACCATACTGGCAGTAAGACTGGCTATGTTGCTGGATAGTACATGGTTCAATAGTACAAATTCATAAATATGCTGACTGCTGCGCTGTTTGCTTTTGGGTTCGGATAACATTCGTTGAAAAGCCGCGGATAAATTGGCTGAACTGATATACAGTTGTTTTCTTACTAATTTATACTCAATCAGCGAGGGCTTATTGCCTGAAAAAAATGAGGCCAGTTGCTGCAGATAGGCCTGGTTGGCATTTAATACGCTTATCATATAACTTTCCAACTGCACCGACTCCCAGTGCGGAAATAAAAAATAACTACCCATAAAAGCCAGCACCGAAGCAATACCGGTATCAAGTAAGCGCTCTTCTGCAATGTTTACAGAGCCTATGCCCAACAAGCTGAAAAGTATTATTATATAGGGTGTCATAAAAATAACAGTAACAATATAATTCACCCGGATAAAGGTATACGTGACCAGCATAAAAACTATGATGATTGAAAAAAGCATGGTACGGTCGTGTATGAAATAGATGACCAATATGCCCATTAAACCACCGGCAATTGTACCAAATAGTCTTTCGAGGTTGCGCTGTTTGGTAAGGCTGAAACCAGGCTTTAAAATAACAATGATGGTTAATAAAATCCAGTAACTATGGTGTGCATTAGGCAACAATTTAGCTATCATAAAACCAGTTACACAGGTAATCATCATCCTGAGCGAATGCCGGTACACAGCCGATTGCAGCGTAAAGTTGCTGAAAAATTCATTGGCACTGATTACCTGGTGAGATACAAATTTTGCATATTCACTACCGGTACGGATGTTTCTTTTTTCAGCGGTGCCGGCCTTAAAATAATTCATCAGTTCATCCGTTCTTTCGCCCAGGTTGCGGATGTTTACCAGTATTTTCTTTAATACCAGGTTACTGTTGCCGGGATCTTCCAGCCCGTCAATTTTTATTTTCAGTTCATCCAGCGCTGGTAATAACT
>JAYUBR010000864.1:0-4438 GCA_043740775.1 Ferruginibacter sp.
ATGGGCTACCTGGGAACACTTTGATGAACTGGAGAAAAAAGGCCTTATCATGTATGGCCAGATGACTGCGGGCTCCTGGATATATATCGGCTCGCAGGGAATTGTACAAGGCACTTACGAAACTTATTCAGCAGTTGCAAATAAGCATTTTTCTAAGAACCTCCCTTGGGGGGGCAGGGGGGCTGGTACATTAAAAGGAACACTGAATGTTACAGCAGGATTGGGTGGAATGGGAGGGGCTCAACCACTCGCCATTACCATGAATGAAGGTGTTGCATTAATTGCAGAAGTAGAAGAATGGCGTATTGACAAACGCATTGAAACAAAATACCTGGATATAAAAATAACGGATATAGATGCAGCCATTGATACCGCGATGGAAGCCAAACAAAAGGGGCAGGCCATTTCAATTGGGGTATTGTGCAATGCAGTTACTTTATTACAAAGGCTGGTTGAAAGAAAAATTATTCCGGATACATTAACAGACCAAACCTCGGCACATGATCCGCTGATTGGTTACATACCGCATACACTTACCAACGAGCAGGCCAATGTATTGCGTTTGCAAAATCCGAAGCAATACATTGACCTTAGTTATGAAAGCATGAAGCTGCATGTTACGCTGATGTTGCAATTGCAGCAAATGGGTTCTATTACCTTTGACTACGGCAATAATATAAGGGCCAGGGCACAGGAAAGAGGGTTAAAAAATGCCTTTAATTTTCCTGGTTTTGTACCAGCTTACATCCGGCCATTATTTTGTCTGGGTATGGGGCCATTTCGCTGGGTGGCATTGAGTGGAGATCCTGAAGATATTCGTGTAACCGATAAAGTTATGCTGCAATTATTTCCTGAAAATGAAAGTATGCACCGGTGGATAAAAATGGCGCAGGAACGCATTGCCTTTCAGGGATTACCTGCCCGTATTTGCTGGATAGGCCAGGGCGATAGGGAGAAAGCAGGGCTTGCTTTTAACGAACTGGTACGTACCGGAAAAGTAAAAGCGCCCATCGTAATAGGAAGAGATCATTTAGACACCGGCTCGGTAGCAAGCCCGAACCGGGAAACGGAAGCCATGCTGGATGGCAGCGATGCCATTGCCGACTGGCCGGTGCTTAATGCGCTGGTAAATACTGCTGGTGGTGCAAGCTGGGTTAGCCTGCATCATGGAGGTGGGGTAGGCATTGGATACAGCATTCATGCAGGAATGGTGATAGTAGCAGATGGTACTGATGAAGCGGCAGCAAGATTAAGCCGTGTATTGCGCAACGATCCAGGCCTCGGCGTGATACGCCATGCAGACGCAGGGTATGATATAGCAAAAGATACCAGCCGTAAATTTGGTTTGGATATTAAGGACAGGTTACAAAACTAAAAAATGACTTCATGTACAAAGCCGGTTATTATTTCTTTTAAAAGAAGCATTTTCACCAGTCAAACTGTCACACAATCCTTCACAAAAAATTTAAGACTTTTCAAGCCCCGGAATATAAGATATTCACATTGTATAATTATTTTATTATTTTATTAAATAATAAAATAATTTTTATATTTTTATATCCTCCCGTTTAGTTTACTGCCGGTGTTTATTCAGGCAGGCATTACCTTTTATACCATACAAGTTTCAGCTTATTGCTGTAAAAAATTATTATTTTTTTTACTAAGGAATTCTATGTTCATTCCTGTTAAATCTTGTTATGTATGAAAATGAATCTCATCCGGCTCACCGTTTTTTGCCTCCTGTTGAATACCAATATTGCAGGTCAAACCAATAATTATTTTGGCAGTTCAGGTAGCCTGAGTGGCAATGTATGGAGTACCTTACCTGCAGGGCCCTATACGTCGGCGTTGAATTCAACTGGTGGAGCCATCATTAATTTTGATAATGCTGCAACTGTAACTGGAGCAACCATTATTGTAAAGCGAATTAATGTAACCGCAAATGTAACGTCCTGGATTGATGGTGGTACACTCGCTACTGGCGGCGTGGTTGCACCAATTATGGTAGGTCCGGGTGCGATCTTAAATATGTTCCAGACAACTTCCCTTGCTGCGGGTACTGGTTTTAATAAAGCAGGTGCAGGTGTTTTAGTTATGAGTGCAGGTTCTGCTTACCTGGGCGGGTTTACATTAACAGCAGGAACAATGGTTGTAGGTGGTGTAAATGCGATGGGAGGCAATATACTTAACTTAAATGGTGGCATACTTTGTTCCAATGGTAACAGGGTTTTAACCGGAAATTATCCTGGCGGAATAACAATTGGGGGTAATGTACAGTTTGGAGATATCACATCACCAGCGCTCGGTAATGCAAATCTTACTTTTGATAACAATATTTCTTTAGGTATCCTGAACCGCACATTTACCCTTGGAAACGCAGGTACCACTACTTTTGGCGGAGTTTTTTCAAATACAGCAACGGGTGGTATAAGTTTTACAGCCAATAGCAATGGCAGCGGGTTATTTGATATAACCAATACCAGCAATACTTTTACCGGCCCTGTTAATATTGACGGTGGACAAACACGCTTCGTTGCGGATGGAAGTTTTGGCAATGCGGTAAATATCATTAGTGTTGATGGAGGCCAGTTACGAACAGATGCAACATTTACAATTATACATCCCATGCAATTAGGTTCTTCCCCCAATACAGCCATCAATGTATTTGCCAATAACTTAACCATTTCTTCTGTAATAGCAGATAAAACCAGTAATGGAAATTTTACAAAAACCGGGGCCGGAATCCTGGTACTTACAAATGCAAATACTTATTCAGGTACTACATATTTAGCCACAGGAACACTTCAGTTTAACAAAGCCGGAGGTAATACAATTCCTGTTACCAATAATGTCGTTATAAATGGCGGAACACTAAGAATAAGCAGTAACCAAACTTTAAATGATATCAGTTTAATTGCCGGAAACCTAACTGTAGACAATGGCGTAACTCTTACCATCAATGGCACATTGGATTATTTTCAGCCAGCTTCCGTTACATTAACTGGTACAGGCAAAATTGCATATGGACCCGCAGGCACTTTAAAATATTCCGGCACTGCAAGTAAAATTGTTACCTCACAGGAATGGCCTGCAACGAGTGCTCCTTATACCGTAATTTGTAATAATACAGGAGGTGTTACTTTGCCAATAACAGGCACTGTTACAGGAAGCCTTGTGCTGAACACGGGTCCATTTACCATTGATGCCGGCGGATTGCTGGATCTTAATGGGGCATCCTTAACTGTTGTCGCCGGTTGGCTGGCAGGCAATGCAGCAGCCGATCTTACGGTAAGAGGTACAACTGGCGGTACGGTTACAATACCATCTGCTATCACTTTGCTAAATGTAACGGTTGGTAATACAAGAACACTCGCTTTAAATGGAACAGGTAATTTAAATTTACATGGAACTTTATCAATAGCTTCAACTGCTGTTTTTGATACGGGTGGAGAAAGCCAGATAATAAATAACGGAGGTGCTGTTATTATCAATGGTAAATTTATCAACAGGGATGAGGATAATTTTACAGGAACCAATGGCGCTATACCAACTATTGCAATAACACTTATTGCTGGTTGCACCATTGAATATAGCCTTGCCGGTAATCAGTTGGTAACAGCCAGGGGCGATTACAGCAATATTATTTTTTCCGGGGGAGGAATTAAAACGCTTGCCAACGCCTGCAACCCGGCGGGTACGGTTTTTATAACGGGTAACACAATCGTTGATGCAGGCAATCATACCTTTGGCAATGCACTTACTAATCTTTCAATGGATGGTGGCAGGTTAATTTTAAGAGGAACCAATAATCCGCAGCCGCATATGGCGGGTACTTATAACCTTACGGGAGGTGTAGTACAATTTGATTGCAACAGTAGCACCGGCCAAACCATTAGAAGCGAAACATACAAAAACATTGAAACAACCGGCTTATATACCGGTAATTCCAACGGCAATATAACGCTCGGCAGCGGTGGTGCATTTACTGTAAAGACAGGCAGTATATTTGAAATCAATGACGATGCAATTATTGGCCCTGCAGGTAGCCAGACAGTCACTGTTGAAACAAGCGGAACTTTCAAATGTGGCAGTGTTTTAGGTTTCAATGGACCATTGGTTGGTTTAAATTCTCCGGCTATCAGAGACAATATTGAAAACATTATTTTGCAACCAAACAGTACCATTAATTATTCCCGGTCAAACCCGCCGCTGGTGAGTGGCAACCAGGTAATAACCAATACGGTGGCTTATCTGAATTTGGAGCTTTCCGGAGCAGGAGGCATCAAAACTGCCCCGGCAGGTGTTCTTGCCATCCAGGGCAACTTTATCAAAACCGGCACACCTGTTTTTGCACACAACAACGGCACAGTGCTTTTGAACGGTACCAGCCAGTCTTTTGCAGGCCTGCCTTATAATAATTTACTCCTCGATAATGCAG
>JAYUBR010000865.1:0-13843 GCA_043740775.1 Ferruginibacter sp.
GGTTATTTTTTGATGGCACTCGTTGGCGTTTCTTTGGGGCTAATTGGTGGCGGTGGTTCTATTTTAACCGTGCCTATCCTGGTGTATGTAATGGGCGTAAATCCTGTACTGGCAACGTCTTACTCACTCTTTATTGTAGGTGCTACTTCAATGGCAGGCGCTTATAATAATTACCGCAAAGGGTTGGTGAATGTTAAAACTGCGTTGCTCTTCGGAGTCTCATCCATCACCACTGTATTTCTTACAAGAAAAATAATAATGCCGGTTATACCGGCGGTGCTTTTTTCAAACCGGCATGTGCACATTACGCATTTCGTGGCCACCATGATATTGTTCGCCATTTTAATGCTGATGGCTTCCATTGCCATGATAAAAAATAAAGATAAGCACAACAGTTCAGTTGCAACCCGCGCAAACAAACCTATTCAATTAACCAGGTTGTCTTTGTATGGCATTGCCATTGGTTTGGCAACAGGTTTGCTGGGTGCAGGCGGCGGCTTTTTATTAATACCTGCACTTGTGTTGCTGGTAAAAATGCCCATGAAACAGGCAATCGGCACTTCATTATTAATCATTGCCCTAAACTCTTTAATTGGTTTTACCGGTGATATTGGCAACTTTATAATTGACTGGAAATTTTTAATTGCCCTTACCGTAATTGCCATAGCAGGTATTTTTGCCGGTGGGTTTTTAGCAAAAAAATTTGACGGTGAAAAACTTAAAAAAGGCTTTGGCTGGTTTGTATTGGCGATGGGTATTTATATTATAGCTAAAGAACTTTTTTTTACCTCAGCATAGCAATGACATTAAAATAAATCCTGGTAAATAAAACATAAAAGTGGTGATGAAAGCGTACTATTTTTCTGCTGCTTCATTAACTACATCTACTTTTGCAGAATGCAACAAATGTTACCAAAAACAACAAAAACAAAAGGCATATTTGCATTGTATAATCTAAAAATACCATTATGAATATTGAACAAATTTATACCGGGTGCCTGGCACAGGGTGCTTATTACATCACCAGCAATGGTGAAGCTGCCATCATTGATCCGCTTCGTGAAACAGCGCCTTACATTAAGCGGTTGCAAAAAGACGGTGCTAAACTGAAGTATATTTTTGAAACCCATTTTCATGCTGATTTTGTAAGCGGACATGTAGACCTTGGTAAAGAAACAGGTGCATCCATTGTTTACGGCCCCAATGCAGTGTGTGAGTTTGATTGCATTTCGGCAAAGGATGGAGAAGAATTTAAAGTGGGTAGCATCACCATTAAAGTGCTGCATACACCGGGCCACACCATGGAGAGCAGTACGTTTTTATTAAAAGATGAAACGGGTAAAGACTATTGCATTTTCAGTGGCGATACGTTGTTTTTAGGAGATGTTGGCCGCCCGGATCTTGCTCAAAAAGTGGCAAATATGACGAAGGAAGAATTAGCCGGTTTACTGTATGATAGCCTGATGACTAAAATAATGCCATTGGCAGATGATGTAATTGTTTATCCTGCCCATGGCGCCGGCAGTGCCTGTGGTAAAAATATGATGAAAGAAACAGTGGATAGCCTGGGCAATCAAAAGCGGGTAAACTATGCATTGAACCAGCCGGATAAAGAAACATTTGTAAAAGCAGTAACGGATGGTTTGCTGCCGCCGCCTGCATATTTTGGATTGAATGTGGCGATGAATAAAAAAGGATATGAAAGTTTTGATACGGTACTGCACAATGGGATGAGGGCGCTGACACCCGCCGAATTTGAGGCAGCCGCGGAAGGCAGCAAAGCAATGATATTAGATACAAGAGAAAGTGCCGTATTTTATAAAGGTTTTATTCCTCAATCAATCAATATTGGATTGAATGGTGATTTTGCTCCATGGGTGGGCGCTTTAATTGCAGACGTTCAACATCCTTTATTATTGGTTACCGGCGAAGGCAAAGAAGAGGAAGCGGTCACCCGTTTAAGCCGTGTTGGTTTTGATAATATAACCGGACATTTAAAAGGCGGTTTTGCTGCATGGCTGTCAGCAGGTAAAGAAGCGGATGTGGTGGATAGAATTACGACTGATGCGTTTGCAAAAGAAGTGAAAACTGGTGAAGACAAAATTATTGATGTACGTACAGAAGCGGAATATAATGCCGAACATGTGGAAGAAGCATACAACAGGCCATTGGCTTACATCAATAATTGGATTAAAGAAATAAACCCACATGAACACTTCTACCTCTATTGTGGCAGTGGATATAGAAGTATGATTGCTTCCAGTATTCTGGAGGCCAGGGGTTACAGGAATTTTACCGAAGTGGAAGGTGGCTTTAAAGCAATCAGTAACACCCCAGTTCCTAAAACAAGTTTTGTGTGCCAGAGCAAAGTAATGAAGGGATGATACATAAAAATAGTTGAGTTGCTTTAATCTTTTCTACTACACAGCAAAATAAAAGGCAGTCGCAAGGCTGCCTTTTTGTTTTTAAGATGTTTATGCTGATATTTTTTATTGCACTTATTTTTACTGGTTACCCTGATTGGTTTTAATCTGCATTGCGTATTTTTCTTTGTTTTTATATTTAACGCATCTGTATTCACCAGGCTTTGTAAGACATTCGCTGATTGCGGATGTTTTGCATTTGTAACCTTTGTTACCAAAAAAAAGGAGCGCACTGTTTAATTTTAAAAAACAAGTTTTCACAAGTTAAACAACCGTAAAAAATATGAAGCAATCTATTGTAACCAATTGGAATTTTTTCAGGTTTCTACGCCTTGTTACCGGCGTTTCAATTATTGTACAGGGCATTTTTGTAAAAGACATTCTATTGGGAATTGTTGGGCTATTATTTACCAGTATGGCTGTTTTTAATATAGGCTGTTGTGGTACGGCAGGATGCTATACACCAACAAAAAAGATTACTGAACCTATAAAAGATATAAATTATGAAGAAGTGGTTTAACAATAACAGGCTTTATTTTATTGGTGGCATAGTGGGTGCAGTGGGCGGTTTTCTGTACTGGAAATTTGTGGGTTGTTCAAGTGGCACATGCCATATTACATCAAACCCTTTGCACAGTACTTTGTATGGTGCCGCAATGGGTGCTTTATTACTAAGCATCTTTAAAAAATCTGACACTATTGTAAAGGAATAAAATACCGGCTACTGGTATACTGCCGGGCTTAATTAAACAACATCAAAAATTAAACACAAAAAATAAACTACTATGAACTCTTTTTCAAACACGTATAGCTGTGGGCAACCGCCGACCTGCAAAGTTTGAGCAATGACGGAGCGTTTTTAGCAGATGTACGAACACCTGCTGAATTTGCCCAAGGCCAAGTAAAAGGCCCGGTAAGTATTACTTTATACAGAATACCCGCTGAACTCCAAAAATTTAAAAGTAAAAAAAATATTATCGTGTTTTGCCACAGTGGCAACAGAATCGCCCAGGCAAAATCTATTTTAGAACAAAGTGGATTTAGCAATGTAATAAATGGCGGAACATGGGAATATGTAAACCAGATTGTATAATAGTCTTCTTAAATCTTCCCTGGCAAAAGCTTTTCGTATGCATAAACAACCGGTATCAAAAGCTAAAGTCTTTAAAATTCTAAACAACGTATACCCCTGGTGTACGTTGTTTTTGTTGTGACCTTTGCGTGAAAAAAATTGTTTATCAGCAGCTATTTTTTTCACACTTTTTCACACCCGGTTTTGTTAAAATAATTTCCAGCGGACAAAAGCGGGTGAAGGCTGATTGCAACAAATTAACGCCCACAAATATTGCCAGCCATAACCATCGCATGTGTACATAATAAGCCAGTACAACACTGATCAGTACAAAACTGCCTGCTACAGCTCTTACAATTCTTTCTTTCATTTTGATAAGTTTTTAATGAGATGAATTTTCTACCGGAAGAATAAAAGCCCTGATGGGAAAATCTCCGGGGTTCTCCTCGTTATATTCCCGGATTAGTTGTAATGAAATATTCGCCTGTTCATCTTCTGTGAAGGAAAATAAAAACACCGAATCAAAAAGGGTTTCCCTCATTCCAAACCAGCTATCCATCAGGTTGTGTTCAGAGTCATCCTTAAAGCCAATGGTGTCTGTTGCGCTATAAATGCGGATACCGGCTTTTTTAAAGATGACAGCCACCTGTTCGCTGTATTCTTTTAATGATGTTACCATAACAAGTTTCATGCGTTTAAATTTATTTGGTTTTGCCACGCATCATTTTATAATAAAGCAGCGGCACTACCAACAGTGTTAAAAAAGTGGAGGTAATAGTTCCCCCGATCAAAGAAATTGCAAGGCCCTGGAATATAGGATCTGAAAGAATGATCACAGCTCCCAGTGCCACGGCTCCAGCCGTTAACAGGATGGGTGTGGTTCTTACTGCACCGGCTTCAATGATGGCCTGTTTCAGCGGAATTCCTTCCCTGATACGAATGTTGATAAAGTCTATCAGCAATATTGAGTTGCGCACCATCACACCGGCCAGTGCAATAAACCCTATCATGGAAGTGGCAGTAAAATAAGCGCCCAATGCCCAGTGGCCCAGTAATATTCCTATGAGTGAAAGTGGAATGGCAGCAAGCATTACCAGCGGAACGGTGAAGTTTTGAAACCATCCTACAATCAGCATATAGATGATGAGGATAACCGCGGCAAAGGCAATACCTAAATCACGGAAAACCTCATACGTGATCTGCCATTCGCCATCCCATTTTACGGTGTAATCATCCTCGCTTTCCGGCTGTTTGGTATACGCTTCTTTAATGCTGTTATAACCTGCCGGAAGCCTGATGTTTTTGAGGCTGTCGCTCATTTTTGAAATAGCATAAAAAGGGCTTTCTAATTTACCTGCCATATCGGCCACCACATATACCACTTCCTTCTGATTTTTGCGGTAAATACTTTTGTCTTTTGCAACAGAATGTATAGTCACCACATCCCTCAAAGGCACCATATTTCCCTGCATGCCTTTAACCTGTATATCCAGCACCTGGCTGATATTGCTTTTATCAGCATCCTTTAATTGTAATTTTATCGGCACCTGGTTATAAGCCGCTGGTTGATTCAGATTACCTGCCTGCATTCCAGACATTGCGGCCTGTACTGTTGCCGTTACCTGCGCTGTTGCAACTCCATACCGCATGGCTTTTTCTTTATCAACAGATACCCTGTATTCCTGCTGATCGTCTTCCACCATCCAGTCTGCATCTACTACATCCGCGGTATTGCTGAACAGTTGTTTTACCTGCTTTGCAATTGCTATCTGCTGATCGTAATCTGGTCCGTATACTTCTGCTACCAACGTTGATAAAACCGGTGGGCCAGGTGGTACTTCTACCAGTTTAACATTGGCATTGTACTTCGCCGCTATTTTTTGCAAAGGCACCCGCATTTCTTTCGCTATCTCATGGCTTTGTTTGCTGCGATCTGTTTTGTCAACCAGGTTTACCTGTATATCCGCCACATTGTTTCCCCTGCGTAAATCGTAATGACGCACCAACCCGTTAAAACTAATGGGGGCGGAAGTACCAATATATTCCTGGTAATTTTTTACCAATGGCTGGGCAGCAACATAGCTTGCAAGGTCTGCTGCAACCGCCTGTGTTTTTTCAAGTGTTGTTCCTTCAGGCATATCTATCACCACCTGGAACTCATTCTTGTTATCGAAAGGCAACATTTTTACAGCTACTGATTTGGTGTAAAACAATAGCATGGAACCCAGTAAAACAACGATGGTACTCAAAATAAATGTCCAGCGTTTCCACCTTGTCTCCAGCATGGGATGAATAAAAGAGCGGTAAATTTTGTATATCCGGCTTCTTTCCATTTCCGTTACTCCGTTGTCGGTATGTGCACCACCGTTCTTTTCTTTTTCCCTGAGAAAAATATAGCCGAGGTAAGGAGTTAAAGTTAGCGCAACAATCAGTGAAAGCATCATTGCAATGGAAGCACCGATCGGCATCGGGCTCATGTAAGGGCCCATTAAGCCCGATACAAAGGCCATCGGCAATACTGCAGCTATTACTGTGAAGGTTGCCAGAATGGTGGGGTTGCCCACTTCATTGATGGCATAGATGGCAGCCTGTAACGGCGGCAGCTTTCGCATTTTAAAATGCCGGTGCATGTTCTCGGCAATGATGATAGAATCATCCACTACAATACCGGTGATGAATACCAATGCAAACAAAGTAATCCTGTTTAATGTGTAATTCATAAAGTAATAGGCAAACAGCGTTAATGCAAAAGTTACCGGCACTGAAAGAAATACCACCAGGCCACCACGCCATCCCATGGCAAGCATTACAAACAAGGTTACCACCACAATGGCTATAAAAAGATGCAACAATAATTCTGATACTTTATGAGATGCGGACTCGCCATAGTTTCTTGTTGTTGATACCTGCACGTCAGAAGGGATTAAATCTTTTTTCAGGAGCGCTACTTTGCCAGACAATAAGGTAGCCAGCTTCATGGCATCGGCGCCTTTTTTCTTACCAACCGATATGGTTACCGCCGGATAAGCTGATTTATATTTTTTATAACCAATAGTATCAGCTTTTCCATAACCATACAAAACATATTGCGACGGAGTGGAAGGCGCTTCTTCAACTGTAGCCACCTGTTTTAGATAAACAGGCTGGTTTGCTTTCATGCCTACCACCAGTGCTGCCACATCTTCCGGTGTATTTAAAAAATCACCTGTTTGAATGGTGAAAGCAGAATCACTGCGAAGCAATTCTCCGGCATCCATTTGCGCATTTCCTCCCTGTATAGCTTTGCTGAGGCTCAATATATCAACACCATTCAATGCCATCAAAGATTTATTCAGCACCACTTTTACCTCCCGGCTTCTGCCCCCTGATAAATTCACTTCTGCAACATCGGGTACTTTCTTTATTTCATTGGCCAGTTCCTGGCTGATTAATTTTAACCGGTAATCATCATAGTTTTCTCCCCATAAAGTAAAAGCCAGTACAGGCACATCATCAATTGATCTTGTTTTAATCAGCGGCATGGTAATACCCTGCGGCATGATGTCCATGTGTTTCATCAATTCGGTGTATAACTTCACCAGTGAACGCTCTACATCTTCGCCCACATAAAACTGTACAATCAACATCACCTGCCCGTTCATAGAAGTAGAATAAACATATTCCACCCCCTTGATATTGGAGATGATTTTTTCCATGGGTGCTGCCACTTTTGTTTCCACTTCTTTAGGCGAAGCACCTGGGTAGCCAATAAAGATATCGGCCATCGGAACCTGTATCTGTGGCTCTTCTTCTCTCGGTATTAAAAAAGTACTGTAGCCTCCAATTACTAAAAAAGCGATCATTAAAAGTATGGTTAGCTTCGACTGTAAAAATGCTTTTGCTATATTGCCTGATAATCCTTTTTCCATTGGTTGTTATTTTATTTTTACTGGTACACCATTATATAGTTTGCCTTCGGCAGATACGATAAAAGGTTCATTTTTTGCCAATCCTGAAAGCACTTCTACCTGGTCGCCGGATACAGCCCCCAATCGCAGCCAATGCAATAAAGCAGTGTTTTGAGAACTGATTGTGTACACCCCTGTTAACTGATCCCTGTTTACAATTGCTTTTACCGGTATCATTACATTGGCTGAATCATTGCCTGCAACTGCCATCTTGTTTTTTGCCGGTATCTGTATGTGCACATACATGCCTGCATACAGTTGTTTATTATCGGATAAGGGTATCGAAATTTTAACAATGTATTGCCCGCCGGTAAACTGTGAGGATGGGTTGATCTGTATTACTTTTCCTGCAATTTTTTTATTGGCCGATTCAATGGTCATGGTGGCATCATCACCCGGTTTTATAGCCGATATCTGGCTTTCAGGTATAGAAGCACTTACCTGTAAACTACCTTCCTGCTCAATGGTGAGTACGGGCATTCCCGGAGTTGCCATGCTTCCTGCTTCGGCTGATTTTTGCGTAACGGTTCCGGAAAAAGGCGCTACCACCGTGGTATAGGCAAGCTGTGCCGTTACTTCGTTTCGCATGGCCCGGGCCGCTGCTGCACTGGCTTTGGCAGACTGATACTGAAGTGTCATTGCATCCAGTTCGTTTGCTGAAGCGCTCTGTTGTTTATACAAAGCAGTATACCGGTCGAAATCTTTTTGGGCACTCTGCAAAGCGGCATCGGCCTGGGCAATCATGGCATCTGTTTGCGCTTTTTTGGCCATTACATCGGAGTTGTTAACAGTAAAAAGCACTTGCCCCGCCTTTACCTTGTCCCCTGCTTTCACGCTGATGGCAGTGATATATCCCATTACACGTGTACTGATATTTGCAGAACGGATGGCTTCTATTTGCCCGCTTGCTTCTATCATTCCTGTTGAGGATGCATTTCCTGAATTTGCAACCTGCACCAATACCGGGGCTTCGTTTTGTACAGTCTGCGTAGTTTCGTTACCGCCGCATGCGGCCAGCAAAACAGGGAGCAGGAAGGCTATAGTTTTAAGTTTAATTTCAGGAAATAGCATAGTCATTTTTTTTATAGTGAATTTCATTTTGCTGTAGTTAAAAAATTTAAATAAGTGAGGGTAGTTTTTTTCATGAAGAGGGCCTGGGCATACAGCATTTTTTGCTGGGCGTGTAGTGTCTGCGCCTGCAATACATCGGTGGTATTTACCAGCCCCTGGGTGTAACGGTTTTGTACAATACGCAATGCTTCAGCCGATGACGCTACGGCTAAAGATTGTTGTGATATCCGATAATTAATGTCGGCTAACTGGCGTGCTGTTTTTCGTATTTCAACTGAACCTTGTTCAAGATTATTTTGAAGCTGTTGCTGCAGTTTGCTTTTTTCCAGCTCCTGCGTAGCCATTTTATTTTTTGACTGATTGCCTTTAAAAATATCCAAAGAAACCTGTACCCCGGCCATATAAGCATTTGCACCAAAGCCAAATAATTTTTTATCATTGAACTGGTAATTGGCAAACCCGTTCAGTTTGGGCAGCATCGACATTTTAGTGCTTTTGATGGAAAGGTCGTAAGCTGCTACTGCCGTCTTCATAGCTTTTATATCAGCCCGCGCTGCAGGAACCGTATCCATCACTCCAGCCGCATCTTCTATTGCAACAGGCACTGTTTTATATACTATCCCCCGGGGGCTGTTCATTAACAAAGCAAGCTGATCTGATACGGTTATGATTTGTGACTTAGCTTCTGCAAGGCTGGTTTCTGCAGCCTTTACCTGCACTTCTACATTCAGCAAATCCGATTTTTGTAAAAGCCCCTGCTGGTAACGGTCATTTGTAAAGCGGTAAATATCCCGGACTGTTTTTAAGGCATCTTCCAAAACCTTTACCACCTCATAACTAAATTCCAGTTGCAGGCAGGCATTGGTAACCTGCATCGTTATTGCTTCCTGTGTTCTTTGTGTTGTAAAGGCGTATATTTCTGTTTGCTTTGCAGCAGCCTTTCGCATGTATGCCAGGTCGGGGTTATACAAAGGCTGCTGTACGCTTAATTGCGTGAGTACATTGGATGTTGCGCCTGGTTTGTTAAGGAGTGCCGGGTTAAAATCTGCCTGTTGTATCTGCGCCTGTTGCAGCTTAAAACCAAAAGCACTCAGGGGTTGGTTGGAGGTAAAAGCGCTATAAGAAAAATTAACCTGTGGCAACCAAATAGCTTCCGTTTGTTTAAATTGCGATTGTGCAATTTGTTCGTCTTTTTTTGCGAGCTCTATTTGCCGGTTTTGGTCCAGCGCCATTTTAATGGCATCCTGCAGCACCAATTGTTTAGTGCTGTCTTGTGCCTGAACTAACGTTGCAGTAAGCGCTAAAAAAACAGCAGCAATTATTTTGACGGCCGCAGGTATCCAATTCCATTTATTAATCATACACAATATTTGAGATAGCAAAACTATCTACACATGCATGATTGTACGGTAACATTTGTAACACTTTCTTCTGTAACCTTTGTTACAAATATGCTGAATGATATACCCTATTTTTGGCTGCAATAATTTAAAAATGATAACATCGTCAAATAAAAATAACGGTAACAATACGCATACAAGAATTGATAACACCTATCTTTAATCATAATTCCGCAACTTCTTTGTTTCAAAAATTTAACGCAGAATAATTGCTTCAAAAAATTTCAAAAATAATCATTAAAAATAAATCCCCCAATATGCACAAACTAATTATAAGTATTTTCCTGATGCTTGTTGTTTTCAGTATACCTGTAATTGCACAAACTAATATACAGCCCGTTAACCCTGACAATATAAGCACGAACTCCATTATAAAACACCACATAATAATACAATTAACCAGCAGCGATACCGCAGCGTGGAAAGGATTGATGAATAACCTGAAACACCTGAAAGATGAATGGGGAACCAGTGTACAAATTGAAGTAGTAGCACATGGTCCTGGTATTGAAATGCTGATGAACACCAAAACTACACAGCAAATAAAAATTGCGGAATTAAAAAATACAGGCGTTGTATTTGCAGCCTGTATGAATACGATAAAAGCAAGAAACTTAACAAAAGAGGCTATACTATCCGAAGCCATTTTTGTACAATCGGGTGTTGTGGAAGTTGTAATGAAACAGGAAGAAGGCTGGAGTTATTTAAAAACCGGATTTTAACCAATGTTGTATAAAGCAATCATACACGCATAGATTCTTTGCCTGTTATTCCAACAACTTTAAGATTTATCTTTAACACTTTGTATTAATTATCATTTTTAAAAAGCATGATGAATTTAGATAACTTAAAAAATGTATTGGAACCAAAATTACTGATTGAAATGCAGCAGTTTGGTACCTGGCAAAGTTTTAAAGAAGGCGATTTAATTATGGACTACGGCAAGTATATCCGCATGATGCCGGTTATTTTAAAAGGCACAGTGAAGGTGTTAAGGTTAGATGAAAACGGAAATGAAATTTTACTGTATTATCTTTCAAGCAACGAGAGTTGCTCCATGGCTTATAGCTGCTGTGTAGAAGCAAAAAAAAGTGAAGTAAAAGCGATAGCAGAAGATGATGTTGAACTGATAGCGATACCGCATGTTAAATTAGATGAATGGCTGTGTACTTATACTACCTGGAGAAACTACATCATGCGTGGTTTTAATGAACGTTTTATTGAATTATTAAAATCTATAGAAAGCATTGCTTTTCATAAATTAGATGACCGGCTGGTGGCTTATTTAAAAGATAAACAACGCCTCACAGGATCCAGTGTCATCAAAGCTTCGCACTACCTTATTGCTGATGAACTGGCTACTTCAAGGGTTGT
Organism: Ferruginibacter sp.; assembly: GCA_043740775.1. Classification (GTDB taxonomy): domain Bacteria; phylum Bacteroidota; class Bacteroidia; order Chitinophagales; family Chitinophagaceae; genus Ferruginibacter. Next base: position 11,288 of record JAYUBR010000865.1, read on the forward strand.
AATATCCAGACTGTTGAAACAACTTGAAAACAGTAAGAAAATTATTTTATACAGGAATGAGATAAAATTACTGCCATCTTTGGATAGATAACTTAAAATAGGAATCATTTTTTAAACTCTTTGATGATCTGCACGGTATTGTATATTTCTGATCTGCTAAAAGTTTAAATTATTTTGATTGCCTGCGCATAGTTGTCAAATTTTTTAAAGACTGCGACTGGTTTATTTTTTTACAGATGCGATTATTTCCAGCACTTCTTTTGTAGCCGCCTCTATTGCGGCATAGTCTTTTGTTTCCATTAATTTTTTGCTCACTAATTTGCTGCCCATGCCTACTGCACATACGCCCGCCTTGTACCAGCTTTCAATATTTTCTTTGGTTGTATCCACACCACCGGTTGGCATAAACAACAGTTTAGGAAAAATATCTTTGATGGTGGTTAAAAAATCTGTACCCAGCATATTGCCCGGAAAAAGTTTAATGAAGGTTATGCCTGCATTTTCAGCGGCAATAATTTCAGTAGGCGTCATACAACCGGGGGCATAAAAAATATCGTTGCTCACCGCATAGTCTGCTACTTCTTTTACAAAACCAGGACTTACCAAAAAGTCTGCACCTGCACCAAGATAATCCGTTGCATGCTGCATATTTTTAATGGTGCCGACTCCCAATAATAAACCAGGCATTTCAACATTGCGTACTGCTACCATTTTTTTAAAATTGCTGAATGCTGCTTCGCCACGGTTGGTATATTCCACGGCCTTTACGCCTGCGTTGTACAATGCCCTCAATACTTCAATGCTTGTTGTTTCATCGGGGTAAAAATACAAGGGAAGCATTCCCTGTTGAACAATGGCATCTGTTATTTGCTGAACGTTATTCATATACTAAATGATTTATCAAAGGCCAAAGCCTGTTATTATTTTAATTGCCGGTAAATAGCCGGGAGTTAAATTATATTTTTACTTTGATGACTATTTTTTTTATTTCGCCTTCGCCAATCATTGGCGCATGCACATCCTGGGGAAAGAAAATTACAAACTGCCCATTGGTTAATTGAAAAAAAGTATCAGGCGTATCAATATAAAGTTGAACATCTTTTTCTGCATTGTAACCGCCGTTGGGCAGTACACATTTTTCCCTTGGTTTCCATCCAAAAGTTTCTACTCCATCAATGCAAAGTTGTATGTCAATGTTTTGATTGTGGCACTCAAATTTCGCTACGCTTGCTGCTGCTGTTTTTCCGGAATCCTTGCTGAAAATGGCTTTCAGGCCATCTTCAATCTCTGATTTTCCATCAGCGGCATTCTGCAGATCAGTTTCCTTAATAAAGGAAAATGCTTTTGCAAATAATGGATGCACACTAAAATACCTGGATGCATTCTGTATGGTATCTATAATCATAATTTGTTTTTTAACGTTGTACACGGCCACTGCCATCGCCTTTTATCAATTCTTTTACTTCGCTTAAAGTGGCGTGGTTTAAATCGCCGGGAATGGTATGTTTTAAAGCGCTTGCTGCCACACCAAATTCTGCTGCTTCTGCCATGGGCATGCCGCTTACCAATCCGTAAATCAGTCCGCTGGCAAAGCTGTCGCCGCTGCCCACCCGATCCACAATACGTACATTGTATTTTTTGGTATGATAAAATTCATTGCCATCATATACAAGTGCGCTCCAGCCATTGTCACTTGCACTATGGCTTTCCCTTAATGAAGAAGCGATGAATTTAAATCCAAATTTTTCTTTCATTTGTTTAAACACATCTTTAAAACCATCCAGGTCCAGTTCGCCTTTTGTTACATCTGTATCCTTTGCTTTAAAACCAAGTGTTGTATCAGCATCTTCTTCATTGCCTATGCATACATCTACATACTGGCAAAGCCTTGTCATTACTTCTCTTGCTTTTTCTTTGCTCCATAATTTTTTGCGATAGTTTAAATCAATGCTGGTGGTAATGCCTTTTGCTTTGGCTGCTTTTAATGCAGCTTCGGTTAATGCAGCAGCTTTATCGCTCAATGCCGGTGTAATGCCGGTTGTATGAAACCATACGGCACCTTCCAATATTTTATCAAAATCAAATTCTTCAATTGTAACCTCTGCAATGGATGCTCCTGCCCTGTCGTACACTACCTGCGAGGCACGCATGGATGCACCTGTTTCCAAAAAATAAATACCCAGCCGCTCGCCGCCCCTTACAATAAATTGTGTATCTACCCCATAACGCCGCAAGTGATTAATGGCCGACTGACCAATGGGATTGTTGGGAACCTTTGTTACAAAAGTTCCGTTTAAACCATAGTTACATAAAGCCGCCGCTACATTGGCTTCGCCGCCGCCATACGTGATATCAAATGTATCGGCCTGTACAAAGCGCTTAAAATCCGGCGTTGATAAACGCAACATAATTTCTCCAAGTGTTACTACTTTCTTTGACATTATTTTTATTTTATAAACTAAACTTTTTATTATAAACCAGGATAAAAATAAACATATTCCGTTTCATTATTCAATACGATGTTACGGAGATTTAAATTTAAGTTGGTTTGCAGCA
>JAYUBR010000866.1:0-1258 GCA_043740775.1 Ferruginibacter sp.
GCGGCCGGTAGCTGGTGAAACCACCACAAGCACTGCGCTTACTTACCAACAATTGCAGTTTATTTTACAGGGAGTGGCTTTGCAAAAAATACAGTATCGCAAGCGCTATCAAAAAATTGCGTGAGTTATGCACACCTTGAAAAAATGAAGGGCTTATGCCTGGAATATCCTTGTGCAAGGGTAATGTAAATTTGATACAGCGTACTCCTGGAGGCCTTGTTTTTTAAAATCATTTTATGATGCCGGTTATCCTCAATTTGTTCTATGCTGTTCCTGAAAGGCTTATCCATCGTAGCTTTGCAGTAACAATGAAGGCAACCGGAAACATGGTGGATTATAAAGTTTTATATGGTCAGTTGCATATAAAATACGATGCTATGGAACTACGTTTTGAAGGCTTAACCCAGCAGTTGGCACAATTACAAAAAATGGTTTTTGGTAGCAGGCACGAACGCTTTGTTCCTACCGATGACAATAAGCCCAGCCCTCAGTTATCACTACAACTGGATGCCGATACCATCGCCGCCTGCAAGATAACCGACGTTAAAAAACTAACCATCCTGCGCACTAAAACTGCCTTCACATTTAATAAACCAATACCCCATCCGGGCCGTATGAAACTGCCCGAAAACCTTCGCAGGGAAACGGTCATATTAATGCCGGACTGCGATGTGGCAGGTCTTAAAAAAATTGGAGAAGAGATTACCGAAATACTTGATTTTACGCCCGGCGAATTTTATGTAAAGCAATACATCCGCCCCAAATTTGTAAAGCCGGTAAGTGCAACCAATGATACAGTTATTACCGCATCCTTACCCGGCCGGATGATGGAAAAATGCATGGCGGCCGAAGGGCTGCTGGCGCAAATACTGGTAGATAAATACATGGATCACCTGCCGCTTCACCGCCAGTTGCAACGCTTTGCAAGGGTGGGCTTAGTAATCGCTCAAAGTACTATAAACGGGTGGGTTAAAAACGCCCTGCTGCTTTTTGTAGCCTTATACGAACTGCATAAACAACACATAGTAAACAGCGGTTATTTAAACGTAGATGAAACCGGCATACGGGTGCTGGACGATGATAAAAAGGGTAAGTCGCACAAGGGCTTTTACTGGGTGTACCACAGTCTGGAATTAAAAGCATCGTTGTTCGATTATCAGCCTGGCCGTGGCCGTGAAGGCCCCAATAATATCTTAGAAAAATACCAGGGTTTTTTGCAAACGGATGGCTACAGCACTTACGAAAAAATCGGTGCAAA
>JAYUBR010000867.1:0-1258 GCA_043740775.1 Ferruginibacter sp.
CTCCTTGACTGGCTTCTCTTGTTTATTCATCCAAATCTGCCAACAGTAAAAACAAAAAAGATTATTGAACCAAGGAAAAATGGCAGAAGCAACAAGCCATACAAAAATGGAAAGCGCATCTTGCTAAGTGTTCGGTTATTTTTAATGTAAATCCTGTCTAATAAAAAGTAGATAGCAACGAAAAGCAGAAGCATACTTAAGCTCAAAATAAAAGGGCTAAAAATTAAAGTAATCCGTCCGACGGTTTTGTAGAAAAGAATATTGACAACACCAGCTAATGTGAATGTCAAGGAGGGTGTTAATGAAAAAAGAGCACCAAGCCTTCCTCCCTTTATAGCATTATGAAAGGGGGCAAAACAAATGTTAAATAAAAAATCAAGCAATACCATTTTCCTTATTTATTTGTGCCCCAATTACTATCTATCCAGCCGTCAATACCAGCTACTTGAGCTACGGCATAGCCAACACCAACAACAGCGCCACCAATTGCAAGACCAGTACCCCAAACAGGAGACGATACAACAATCGCACCGCCCGCTATTGCTATTCCAATGCCGGTAGCAACAGTGGTTAGACCCGTGACAGCAGCATTGACATAAGAATGGGTATTAAAACTTCCATCTTGCTTTTCTTTATACAATGTATATCCCGTAATCGCCACGTTCAATGCTATAACAGAACCACCCACGACCTTACCTCCAACTTTTGCTGCCCCAGTATAAAGCGCAGGATTTGCGACTACTGCCTGTAGTGCTTCTGATGTGCCGTTTTCAGCGATTTCTAAACCAAGTCCAATTGCATTATTATTTTTATAGGCCCAATTTCCTTGACTGGCTTCTTCATCGTCAACTCACCAAAAACACCTTTCAGTTTCCTCTCCCTACTTCCGCCAACAGCACTACCTTTTCAAAGAACTACTCCTGCAAAGTACCCTTTATTTTTTTCATTTGAAAAGAAAAATTGAGGCCTTTCATGGTCTTAAAAATGCCCGAGTTCCGAGGCATTTTTGTATACAAAAATACATCTTGCTGATGGGCTAAGATTGGGATGTCTTAGTACGTAATGCGGCAGCATTCGTACATCTTGCCGATACCGCTAAACGGGTATCTGACCTTACCCATTCCGGTAGTTTTTTGATCAGGCTTTCCGGGTTTCGCGCCAGAAGAAGGCGGTGACGTTTTTTTGAAGGGCAAGTGCCCTGGATAAATCTTGATCACAACCCCAATCCTGATGGGCACTTGGCCTTCAAAAAAATGAT
>JAYUBR010000868.1:0-4432 GCA_043740775.1 Ferruginibacter sp.
TTATTCACTTTTGATTTTGCCGAAAAATGTCAAACTATATGCGGTGTTATTTATTTTACGTTTCTTATACTAAAGGGGCTTAGGATAAATCTCAAAGCAAAAAACTATCAATGATGGGCTAATAATCAATGGTGATCATCATTTCCGCTGCTGCGGACCTCTTTTACTTTTCGTAGCTCTATGGTACGCCGGTTAAATTTGTTTGTGAATGCCGACAGGTGAGTGGTTTAAAATTCAAAAATTAATATCAATTTTACTGGAATCCTTTACCAGAAAGGGTTATCGCCAATCACCAGCTCATTAATCATTTTAATTTTGAAAACAAATTATTATTTGCTTTTAAAATTCATGGAAGCATTTCTATTAATAACCATTACTTACATTACTCAAATAAAAAGTTCTTTTTTATTTCTTCCTGATAACATATTGCTGATTGGCTGGTGTTGGTTTGGTTGCAACAAATAAAGGTGTTTCTGTCGCAGTCAATTGTACCATGCCATTTACTACCGCTATTGTTTCTGTTTGTAAAATATCATTGCCGGTAACCGGCCTGTATACAATTACAGAATCATCAGCAGGAAAGGAAAGGCTGCAGGGCATTGTAATTCCTTTTTCTTCCGGAACCCAAACGGCGTAAATTAACTTTGCTTCATTTTCATATTCATCAATAACAGGCATTTGTTGAAGGCTTCTGTTGAAGCGAAAATTTCCCAGTAGTTAGTTTGTTTGATACAGGTAGTCCATTGCCAGCTTTCTTTTGAACAACGTGTCAGTTAATCCCATCGAAGCATATTTGGTAGCGCTGCCTTCATTGCCATCATTCAATTCAAAAAATAAAAGACTGCTGATACCTTCTCTTAAAAAAGTAAGTGCAGAACGCAATGTCCAGTCAGCCTGCGTTTGCGCTGCCGATTTGCTACCAATGGCAATCAATTTTTGCGGGCTTCCCTGGTTAATATCGAACCCGGTTTCGGTAATCCAAACAGGCATGCTGTTACAATATTTTTCAGAAAAATTCACAAATGCCCTGGCTACAGCTATGGCTTTTGATACTTCGGGCGCAGCTCCCCTGGGTGAAGTAATGGAGGTATCTCTTGAGTATAAATGATAATTGATTACATCCCAGCAAAGATTTATTTTAACGTCCGCACTTTAGCCCCAGTTCAGCCTGCACCATTCCATCATCGCTCTAACATAGGATGGGCTGTTGGATGCCAGTCCGCCTATGACTACCTGCATGGTGGAGTCTGCATTTTTTACTCCTACATCGGCACCCAATAAACCTTTATGCCCATCGTAAAAAGCAGACAATAATGCAGCGTATTGATAAGCATTCCCATTCATCACCGGCAAACGAATTGAGGAAGTGTTTCACAAAAACTAAGGAGCAGATATGCGATCCGGATAAAAATCGGGACAGGCTACCCAAAATGATCCGCAGAGTAGCTTCGCAGGGATAATACATTGCAATCATAAATGCTTAAAACACTCATTCATTGCTATTTCATTTTAACCCAACTCAACAGCAATAAAATATTTTTAATCTCCGTCCGTCATCCAGTATACAAGCCGCTGGTCAAATAAAAAAACACCTCAACGGGATCGTAACTTTTTTTTGATTATTTTTCCGCATTATTAACCCCCGATCAACATGACAAAAAAGGCAGGTCCTTCCGGTAAGGCTACGCAAAAAGGTTCCAGCGTATTTAGCTTGCTTGCACCTTACAGGGGCATGGTTTTTTTATTGCTGTTGTTTGCTTTGCTGAGCAATGGCATCAATCTTTTTTTACCAAAAATAATAGCCAATGCCATTGATGCCTATCCAAAGACATATGTATTGCAGCAGGTGCTGGTGAAATACTTACTGGCTTCGCTGGTGATATTTATTTTTACCTGGCTACAGGGGTTAGTACAGGTTTATGCTTCCGAAAAAGTAGCGAGGGATCTGCGTTCCAGGCTGGCACATAAAATATCCATACAGAGTCATGCATACATTGAAGAGAGCAACCCTTCTAAACTGCTCACCAATTTAACGGCTGATGTAGACAGCATTAAAATGTTTGTATCGCAGGCCATCGTGTCCATTGCATCTTCCATCATCATCATTATCGGTGCCTGTATTTTGCTGTTCTCCATCAACTGGAAACTTGCGCTTGCCGTGGTAGCCATTGTGCCCATCATTGGCGGCGCATTCTTTTTTGTGTTAAAGAAAGTGAGGGCCATATTTTTACAAAGCAGGCAGGTGATTGACAGGCTCAATAAAGTAATCAACGAAAGTATTTTGGGCGCTGCCATTATAAGGGTCATTAACTCACAGCAATTAGAGTATGAAAAATTTCTGGATGCCAATACAAAGGCGAAAACTTTGGGCATGAGTATTCTTAAATTATTTGCAGGGTTGATACCAGTGATTATTTTTACGGCCAACATGGCGGGCCTCGCTATACTCACCATGGGTGGACATTTTGTAATAACCGGCACTATGTCACTGGGTGATTTTTCAGCGTTTAACAGTTACCTGGCGTTGCTTATTTTTCCAATACTGGTAATAGGTTTTATGAGTAATGTGATAGCGCAGGCCACGGCAAGTTACCAGCGCATCAGCGTAGTGCTAAATACTCCGGAAATACCGGATACCACCACTATTAAAGCACCTTTGCAGGGCAATATTGAGTTGAAAAATGTATCTGTAATGTATGGTGAAAAAGCAGCCTTGAAGGAAATTAATTTTTCCGTAAAGAGTGGTTCTTCCCTGGCGGTGATTGGTCCCACGGCCGCCGGTAAAACCAAGTTGCTGTACCTCTTAACGGGCCTGATAAAACCTGCTGAGGGCACAGTGGAGTTTGATGGTGAAAACATTGAAAAGTATAACAAAGAGAATTTTTACAGCCAGGTAGGTTTTGTTTTTCAAGACAGTATATTGTTTAACATGAGCATCAGGGAGAACATCGCTTTTAGCAACCTCGTTACCAATGAGTCGCTCGCCAAAGCCATTGCCACAGCGGAGTTGAAAGATTTTATTGAGTCGCTGCCAAACAAATTAGATACAGTGGTATCAGAAAGAGGAACAAGTTTCTCGGGCGGACAAAATCAACGGATTATGCTGGCAAGGGCACTGGCCATTAACCCAAAAATATTATTGCTGGATGATTTCACCGCCAGGGTTGACACGAACACAGAAACAAAAATATTGCAAAACTTACGGGACAATTATCCGGGCATTACCCTCATTTCTGTAACACAAAAAATTGCAACGGTTGAGCAGTACGACCAGATAATTGTGTTGATGGAAGGCGAGATTGTTGCCAGTGGTATACACACAGATTTAATGAAACAAAGTCCTGAATACATACAGATTTTTAATTCACAGCAGAGCACGAGCAATTATGAATTACAACCTCAATGATATTTCTGAGCAGCAGCAAAAAACATCTACGCTGCGTGCCTTGCAAAAATTGCTCCAACTGATAACAGAGGAGCGCAGCAACATGTTAGGAGCGCTGGTGGCTATTCTTGCCAACTCGGGCCTTAACCTTTTTGCCCCGTTTATTATCGGTCATGTAATTGATACCTATATTGTGCATAAAGATTTTCATGGGGTAATGGTGTGGGCAGGCATCTTGCTGGGCATGTACGTTATAGCGTTCGGTACAAGTTATTTGCAAACAAGAATGATGGGCGGCGTGGGGCAGCGGATGTTATTTAAACTGCGCAATACCATCTTTAATAAACTACAGCAGTTGCCGGTTGGCTTCTTCAACCAGAACAAAGCAGGCGATCTGATTTCGAGGGTTAATAATGATACAGATAAAATTAACCAGTTCTTTTCGCAATCATTGATGCAGTTTATCGGCTCGATTACTACCATGACAGGAGCCGGTATTTTTTTATTGACAATTAATTTTAAACTGGGTGTTGCAACTTTGTTGCCAGGGCTGCTGATATTTATTTTTACCAAATTCAGTTCACGATGGATAAAGAAAAGAAATGCCCTCAGCATGCAACGTACCGGCGGTTTGAGCGCCGAGATACAGGAAAGCCTGCACAACTTTAAAGTGATCATTGCCTTTAACCGCCGGGATTATTTTCGGAACAGGTTTGAAGATGCCAATAATAAAAACTTTACAAGTGCTCTTGCTGCGGGTATTGCCAATAATGTGTTTATACCTGTGTATGGATTTTTTGCTGCGGTAGCGCAATTGGTGGTACTTACGTTTGGTATTTATTTAATTAGTACGGGGCAGTTTTCTATCGGCCTGCTGGTGAGTTATCTTGCGTATGCAGTTAACTTTTACAATCCGTTGCGGCAACTGGCAGCGTTGTGGGCTAATTTCCAGGTGGCCATGGCAGGGTGGGACAGGATATCCTACATTTTAAATATGGAAACCAACCTGAAGGTTTTACCCGATGCTGCAGTTGAAAAAAGCAATGG
>JAYUBR010000869.1:0-4427 GCA_043740775.1 Ferruginibacter sp.
AATGATAAAAGTGATGTAACACTGGTTTTGCCGGAAAGCAATGTAAATAAAAATGATGCAAAATCTGTAGTGCGGTTTATTGACAGAGATACTTTTGCGTTGCCTGAGAAGGTAGCTTTTCGCCCGGTAAATGAGGTGAAGCCTGCATTTGCGCAGTTTTTAAATTACAACCTTAATGTAGAAATAGGTAAAGCCGCAGCACTTACTATTATTATAGATCCGAGCAGTGGCGATGAACTAAAGCTACAGGGTGATGCACAGTTAAATGCAGGCGTTGACCCTGGTGGTAATATTATACTGGCGGGTAATTACGAACTTAACAGCGGGTATTATATTTTAAACTACCAGTTTTTAAAAAAGAAATTTAATTTATTACCCGGTAGTACCATTGCTTTCGCTGGCCCCGCCACCGATGCGCAAATAAATATTACGGCTGAATATATAGCTAAAACATCTCCCAAAGATTTGCTGGGAAATGAGATAGGAACTGTGGATCCAAAGCTGGCCAATACATTTAAACAGGAAATTCCCTTCAGGGTATTATTAACACTGCAGGGCACCATGATGAAACCTGATATAAGTTTTGCTATTGAATTGCCGGAGGAAAATAAAAATTTACAAATAAGCAGCGACCTGCGTACAACCATCGACAACAAATTAACGCAATTAAAGGGCAATGTGGGCGCTACAAACAGGCAGGTATTTTCATTGCTTTTATTTAACCGGTTTGTCGGCGAACAAAGTACCGACTTTTTTTCAACCAGCGGCACGGGCGATGGAGGCGGATTCAGTGATTTGGCAAGGCAAAGCGTTAGTAAATTTTTATCATCTGCATTAGATAATATTGCCGCTGATCTTTTTAAAGGGCTTGATATTAACCTTAACCTGAACAGTTACAAAGATTACACCAGCGGCGATGCACAACAAAAAACAGATTTGAATGTGGCCGTAACCAAAAGTTTTGTCAATGACCGTTTGAGCATTAGTGTAGGTAAAAATTTTGGTATAGAAGGGCAGGACGCAAGTGCAAAGGCAGCGCAGCAAAAGGGCAGTGGATTTTTGCCGGATGTTACGGTGAATTATAAATTAACACAGGATGGTAAATACATGCTTCGGGCCTATAAAAAAACACAGTTTGAAGTGATATTGGATGGCTATGTTATTGAAACCGGTGTTGCATTTATTGTTACGATGGATTATGATAAGTTCAGGGATTTGTTTGGCAAAAAAAATAAAACAAGTACAAAATAGAGATGAAAATACCTGGCGCATATGGATTTTTTTTCTTACTGATTTCAGCAGGTTGCGGTGTGGGTAAGCATTTGCCCCCAGGTGAAAAATTATACCGCGGTGCCACAATAAAAGTGCAGAAGCAAAAAAATGTAAAAGCTTCTGCAAAATCATTGCGCAATCTATTGATGGCCGCAGCACGGCCAAAGCCCAACAAATTTTTACTGGCACAACCTTACAAGGTATGGTGGTATTATTTCATCGGCGAGCCTAAAAGACCCAAAGGATTCAGAGCATTTTTAAGAGACAAATTGGGAGAACCTCCTGTGTTGAGCAGCAGGCTAAATGCAAAAGTAACCGCTGAAAATATGAATGCCTATCTTGATAATATCGGTTACTTCCACTCTACTGTTACCGGCGATACGATTAACAAAAGTTACTTTACAAAAGCTGTTTATACTGCCAGGGTTTTTCCGCAGCATACTATCCGGAATATTAAATGGGTAAACGATAGCTCTGCCTTATTAAAAGAACTGGATTCTAAAAAAAAGACAAGAAGTCTCCTGCAAAAGGGAATGCCTTACCGCTTAAGTGATATTGAGGCCGAAAGAGAACGCCTTAATCTTACCTTAAAAACCAAGGGGTACTATAATTTTAATCCGGATTATATTATGGCCTATGTAGACAGTACCATCGGCAATTACCAGGTTGACCTGTTTTTAAATATTAAAAATACCACGCCCGAAATTGCAAAGCATCCATTTACTATCAACCGCATTACAGTATTTCCCAATTATACTTTATTGCGTCCGCCGCCAGATACCAGTAAAACGGGTACAATAAATATTGATGGGCTGCTGATAAGGGATACAGTGCATAATTTTAAGCCGGAATTATTTAAACGCAGCATTACTTACCGGCCAGGAAAATTATACAGCAGCATTGACCAAAACACCACGCTTAACCGGCTTATAAACCTGGGTGCTTTTAAGTTTTCTAAAAACAGATTTGAAGCTGTAAAGGACACTGCTGATCCTTACCGCTTAAATGTTTTTTATTATTTAACGCCTGCAAAAAAGAAATCGTTGCAGGCAGAAATTGATGGGTTTTCGAAAGAAAATAAATACACTGGTGCACAGTTAAGCCTTAACTGGAAAAACAGGAATACTTTTCGTGGCTCGGAACAACTGGCGGTAAAAATGTATGGTAGTTTTGAAGTTTCATCAACCGATTCGCTTAAAGGAAATAACAATTACCGGGTGGGAACAGAAGCCACATTAAACTTTCCGCGTTATTTAATTCCATTTTTTAATGTTAAGGAAAGCAACCTTTATCCTGCACGAACCCAATTCCTGCTGGGGTATGAGTATTTTATAAAAAGAAGTTTTTACACGAAGAATATCTTTCGTTTTAATTACGAATTTCAATGGCGTGAAACTGCTAATAAACAACATATACTGGCGCCGGTTTCTTTTACTTATTTAAACGCGGTAAATGTTACGGATAGTTTTTACAAAGTAGCCGCACAAAATCCGGCACTGTTATCCAATGTGTATAATGAAGCCATCATTGGCGCTTATTATTCTTATACCTTCAATACTTTAAATCCGCTTGCTAAAAATCAATTGTATTTTAAAACAAATGCTGAAATTGCGGGCACTACCATCGGTTTAATTTCCGGTGCCAAACAACCACGCTCAAAAAATATTTTAGGAGCACCTTTTGCACAATATGTAAAAGGCGATGTTGATGTGCGGTACACAAGAAGGTTCCACAATAAATGGCAACTGGCAAACAGGTTGCAGATAGGCATTGGTTTTCCTTACAACAATTCCGCCTTTCTTCCTTTTTCAAAGCAATATGTAATTGGTGGATCGAATTCTATAAGGGCTTTTGCGGTACGTACATTGGGCCCGGGAAGTTACAAGCCCACGTTGAAGGACCAGGCTTATTATCAAACCATTGGCGGTGATTATAAATTACTGTTGAATTCAGAAATCCGTATTCCTTTGTTTGGCAGGTTTAGCGGGGCTGTTTTTGTTGATATAGGAAATGTATGGACAAAAGATACTGTTTTGTTTGGCCGGGCAGGCCAGTTAAAAAAAGATTTTTTGCAGGAGCTTGCTGTGGCATCGGGCATTGGTATTCGCATTGATGCAAGTGTGATATTACTTAGGTTTGACTTTGGTGTGCCTTTTAAAATACCTTATTTGCCCGAGAGTCAGCGCTGGGCGATTGATAAAATTGCACTGGGTGATAAAACGTGGCGCAGAAATAACCTTGTGTTTAATATTGCCATCGGTTATCCGTTTTAACCTGTTGATTATATCATCAGAAAATACAGTTTGCAAACTGTATTTTCTGTTTTCAGATTTTTCGGGGAAGATGCGGAAGCTATTTTACTTCAGTTAAAGATTAATGTATCATGAAAGTTTTTTTTTAAATTTTGTTGGGTGTTATAATAGCAGGCGCAATCGCCGGCTATATTTATTGGTAGAAAAATAAAAAAAGCATTGTAAAAAATTCTATCCAAAATGCTATTCAAAAAAAATCCGACAGTCTTTATTTTATACATTACGACAGCTCTAAGATTGATGAAGTAAACGGCAATGCCTCTTTCTATAAAATAACCCTTCAAAGTGACAGTGTGCAAAAAGCAATGCTGAAAACAAGTGATAGTTTGCCCAATACATTGTACAATATCCATGCAGAAGAAATTACTGCAAAAAGTATTGATATACCAGTTTTGCTACAGGGGCAAAACGTAACTGCAAAATCAATCACCATAGTAAAACCTGTTATTGAGATAATAAATACCGGAGCAGATAAACCAAAGGCTTTTACTTACCACGATACACTGGATTTGTATAAAAAAATTCTGGGCAGGTTTAACAGTATCAGTTCGGACACCATCCAGGTAATCAAGGGAACTGTTTTGATAACAGATAAAAAAGGCAAAGCATTAACAACACTTGAAAATATCAATATATCACTAATCATTTTTTGATAGACAGTACAAAAAATTATCAGCACATCATCAGTTATTTTATTAAAGATGTAAAGGTAACGGTAGAAAATATTCAGTTGCCGGAATCTGCCAACGGCAGCCGTATCAATATTACCAACCTGCTGTATGATGCACCGAAAAAGTTGTTACATGTAGCCGCAGTTCGGCAATACAAACCACACGATACAAA
>JAYUBR010000870.1:0-4425 GCA_043740775.1 Ferruginibacter sp.
GCTTCTTAGCCCGGACAAAATATTTTTATGACGGCTACATCAAAGCGGAGATACTAGCGGAGTAGTTAAATCTTTCGGGCAATCATAATTAAGCGGGACGATTTTTTTACATCGTATTTGCCGAAACTGTAGTCACCAAAAACTTCCTGTATTTGTAAACCCTGGTAGGCAAACATTTCTGTAAAATCGCCGAGGGAAAATTTGGCAACCTTTTCCTGGTAGATCAATGGCTCGGGTAAGGCTTCATCTTCTACTGTTATTTTTTTATAAAAATGTGTTTCATCAAACCACTTGGTGATGAAATAATTTACACCGTCAATCTCTTTATCAAACTGGTGTACCAGATGGTCTTCTGCGTAGTGTACATTTAAATAATCCAGTACAAAACAGCCTTCTTTTTTTAAGCTCTGTGCAATGGTTCGTATGGCATTGTCATGTTCCCGCTGGGTAGCAAAATAACCGAAGCTGGTAAAAAAATTAAAGGCATAATCAAAGTAGTTGATCCAAAAAGGCAGGCGCATATCATGCAGGTAAAAATGCAGCTTGTCTGATTCCTGCAGCAGCGCTTCCTGTATACTGTCTTCGCTGAGGTCTATACCGGTTACATCAAAACCTTTTTCTGACAGGTGTACGGCATGCCGGCCTTTGCCACAGGCCACGTCAAGCATATACGCCCCGGCAGCGGGTTTCAGGTGGTTGATTAAAGCATCTATAAATTTTGCGGCTTCCTGTTCATCCCTGTTAAAATAGAGCTGGTGATAGTAAGGCGAGTTAAACCAATTTTTAAACCAGGGCTGCGCTTGCATAAATAAAAATTAGTGTTAACCAAAAAATTTAATGAGTAATGCAGTAATGGCATAGATTACTGTTACCAAAAAAATGCCTTTGGCCGTTTTGTCTATCCTTGCATTTACATACAAGGTAAACAGCAAGGCATTGGCAAAAAGGGATACGCTTATCCAGGCGGTTATCAGGTTATGGTTAAAGGCCATCCACTGGTACATTTCCTTTAAAGAAAACATGCGGTATTTAAGTAGCTTAAAAATAGTAAAACCAACTATGGGACCAACGAGGCCCAGGATAGTGCCTAGCCAAAAATTATCTTTTTTAAATATCATTTTATTTTCCAGGTTTTTTCTAACTGTGCTTTTAAAGGATAATTGGTAAGGTCGAACAACACGGGTACTACGCTGATGTAATTGTTTTCCAGCGCCCATACATCGGTATCTTTTCCTTTATCAAAATTTACAAAGGCACCCGTTAGCCAGTAATAATTTTTGCCGTGGGGATCTTTGCGTTGTTTAAAATCTTCTTCGTATTTGGCGTAGGCCTGCCTGCATACTTTTACACCTTTTATTAGCTCAATCGGAATATCGGGAATATTTACATTCAGCAAAAGATGTTTGTCCATTTTTGTCTTTAATAAAGAACTTACAATCTCTCTTACATAATGCCGGGCCGGGGCAAAATCAGCTTCGTAATTATAACTCATTAACGAAAAGCCAATGCTCGGGATACTTTCAATACACGCTTCCATGGCAGCACTCATGGTGCCGCTGTAAATAACGTTGATAGAATGATTGGCGCCATGGTTGATGCCGCTGAGACAAAGATCTGGCTTGCCATGCAATATTTTATCTACGGCCAGTTTCACACAGTCTACCGGTGTACCACTGGTTTGCCAGGCTTCCACGCCTTCAAACATATCTATCTTATTCATCCGTAAAGGATGACCGATGGTGATGGCATGTCCCATGCCGCTTTGCGGTTTGTCAGGTGCTACTACTACAATTTTGCCAAGGCCTTTTATAGCCTCCACCAAATTGCGTATACCCGGCGACGTTATACCATCATCATTGGTGATTAATATTGTGGGAAGTTTTGTTTTTTTTGCAGCAGCCATCGTTTTCTATTGATAGTTTTATAAAGGATAATGTTTTAATTGATAATGGATTAATTTTTTCAACCCGGATTTTCTTCAAAGTGGTTTAGTCCATTGACTTTAAAGAATTATTAATAATTAATTCTTTAGTTAACTCTAAACCACGGTCTTGCAATCGCCTCTCTAAACGGCCATGGAATGGAGGCCAGGATTAACACAATTGCGAGGCCAAAAAATATAAGCATCTTTTTATGTTTGGCTGCATCGGTAGCAGCTTTTTTTACAGAAGCCCGTCCTATGTGTACCAGTATCCAGGCAAGTAACATCATGGTTAAATGTTCCATTGTAAAAAAGCGGGTGTAAGGGTCTTTCATATTATTGCCCAAATCTTTTAACCTGCTGAACCAGCCGTTACTGAAATACAATATCAGCCCGATTAATAACTGTATATCGCAACTGATCATAAAGAAAAGATTGCTACGGTTATCATTGGCTGTAAAAGAGCGTTTACCAAAATAGCCTGTAATGCCGTTGATTAAAGTCCAAATGCCAAATAGCAGTACTGCCCAACGCAGCAAATTATGTATTACCAATATTGATTGCATATTATTTAGTTTTTACAAAAGTAAGGGCAAACCTTTTCATCTATAAAAATTTATTCAATAGTTTAAAGAAGATACAGCGGGCAGGAGCAGCCAATTGTTGCTGGTTAATTGATCTGCATTTTTTAAACGAAGCAGCATAAGTTTTGTTGTTGACAACCAAAAAATTATCAGTAAGTAATAAGCGCATTTTGCGGACTTATAAATGCAATGTATTTACCTGCACTGTGGTGTACACCTTCAATTCTTAAATTGTTATTGGGAATATACTCAAACAGTTCTTTGTCTGCTTCAAACATCGTGGGCAGTTCGTTTACGCTGATATCCCTGGTAAGTAAATATACGGTGCCTGATTTGCCGGGGTAACTGGTAACTATGTGTACTTCGCTTTGTATTTTTATGTTATTGCCGCCAACAATAAAATCAATGGTGGCTTCAAAGCAATCAGCACCGAAGGGGTTGGTAAGATTAAAATCCTGGATAAATTTACGCAATGGGGGGCAGGCATATTTCATCAACCGAAAGTAAAAACATATTTTTAAAAAGAAAAATATTAAATTTTCGTATCAGCAAACAAGGCCACATAAAGCTTGCTGCCTGGTTAACATAGCAGGTGGCAAATACACTTCATCCCACGGGTATGTTTAAAAGCATATCCAAATATGATTAGCATCACAGCATAAATTTTTTTTAGCCGTTAAATTGCAGCCGTTCTTACTTTGCCAGCCAAGGTAAGCAGGAGTATTACTTCCTGATAGCTGACACCTTTTGTGAGGGGATCATTGCTGCGAAAGTCTTTGCGAAAGGTGTCACCTCCTGGGAGAAAACAACTTCTAATGCAGTGATTTCTTTAGGAAAATAATTTATCATGAGCGATTCAATACTTTCTTTATTAAAAAAATATGATGTGCCTACACCCAGGTACACCAGTTATCCAACGGTGCCTTACTGGGATTTTTCTACCATCAATGAAGCAAGCTGGAAACAATCCATCGTGAAAACATTCAGTGCAGAAAAAGGTGAGCTCTGTGTATATATTCATCTGCCTTTTTGCGAAAACCTGTGTACTTTTTGCGCCTGTACCAAACGCATAACTGTCAATCATTCGGTTGAAGATCCATACATACTGGCTGTTTTAAAAGAGTGGCAGATGTATCGGTCGCTGTTACCAACTGCACCCATCATTAGGGAGATACACCTGGGTGGGGGAACACCTACTTTTTTTAGTGCAGATAATCTTGTTCTGTTGATTAATAGCATTACAAAAGACGCCATCATCAAAGCTGATCACGAATTCAGCATTGAAGTACACCCCAATTATACCACAGAAGAACACCTGCAAAAACTGGCAGGAGTTGGTTTTAACCGCATCAGCCTGGGTGTGCAGGATTTTGATCCCATTGTACAATTTGCCATTAATAGGGTACAATCATTTGAGCGTACAAAGGAAGTGGTAGACTGGGCAAGAAAATATAATTATAGCAGTATCAATATAGATTTGATTTATGGTTTGCCGCATCAGACTGTGGACAGTGTAAAATTTTCTATTGGCAAAATCACCAGCCTTATGCCCCACCGGATTGCATTTTATTCGTATGCACATGTGCCCTGGAAAAGCAAGGGGCAACGCAGGTATACCGAGGCTGACTTACCGGCAGCAGAACAAAAATGGAAAATGTATAACACAGGTAAAGAGTTGCTTGAAGCAGCAGGTTTTGTAAGCATTGGTATGGATCATTTTGCGTTGAAGGATGATAAATTATTTACGGCTGCCGCCAGTGGTAACCTTCACCGCAATTTTATGGGCTATACCACTACAAAATCCAAACTCATCATTGGTCTCGGCGTTTCAAGTATCAGTGATTCATGGAATGCTTTTTCTCAGAATGAAAAAGAAGTGGAAGCTTATGAAGAAAAAATTAACCAGGGAATATTGCCGCT
>JAYUBR010000871.1:0-1255 GCA_043740775.1 Ferruginibacter sp.
AATGCAAAGCCGTTGGCATGAATGATTATATAGCAAAACCTGTTGATGAAAGGCTATTGTACAGTAAAATAGTTGGGTTGGTAAAGAAACCCGCACCCATAAAATTTGGCCTCCATGATGAAAATGGAAACGATCGCCGAAAAAAGTTGAAATGCATTGACTTGGATTATTTAATGCACCGGACAAAATCTGATCCAAAATTGATGATGGAAGTGATTTCACTTTATTTGAAGCAAACCCCATCTTTAATTGACACAATGAAACAAAGTTTGCAGGATCAAGACTGGAAATCATTGCAAGGGTCAGCACATAAAATGATCCCCTCATTTTCGATAATGGGGATTAGTAAGGAATTTGAAAACATGGCAAGAAAAGTTCAGGAGTATGCCGGCACACACCAACATATGGATGGAATACCTGATTTGATTTTGCAGCTTGAAAACGTTTGTGCACAAGCATGTGAAGAATTAGAAGAAGAGTTTGCTGTGATTAAAAATGGTAAGTATGAAAAATGAAAATAAAATAAAACTCTTTCTGGTAGATGATGATGCGGTGTTTTTAAAATCATTAGAAATTGAGTTTCTCCAGCATGCTGACTTTATCATTGAAACATTTACAACGGGGGAACTTTGTATGGAGAATTTATCGCACGGTCCTGACGTAATCATTTTGGATTATCATCTTGATGGCACAGATAAAAGCGCAATAAACGGGATAGAATCATTGGATAAAATAAAAACATTCAACCCTGATATTCCAGTTGTGATGCTGTCTTCTCAAGATAAAATTGAGGTGGCGATAAACTGTATGCATCACAGAGCTTTTGATTACGTAGTGAAAAGCGAAACCGCCTTCGTACGCTTACAAAAAATAATCACCACCATCTTCCGTTACAAAAAAATGGAAAAGGAATTGAGTTGGTATATGGAAAGGATGTAATGCTTTCCCTTATTCAGGCCAAGCCCTGTTGTCTCATTTTTTGAATGGTTGAATCATGTAATTTTTTCCACTGCCTGAAATGTTGATGTCATCAATGCGGACTGTAGGTTGTAGCAACAGCAATAGCTCGCAACTGAAATTTGTGTAAACAAACTCAGTGCATTAGAGCACCTATAACTCTTTCCCCAAATTATGTAACTACTATTCCTGGTAGTCTCCGTGTAATCGGTAAGCAACAATGCACAGAAAATGGCAATCAGGAGTGCACAGTTTTCGGCAACAAGAATGCACAACTGGTGAGCAAATAAAGGTGATA
>JAYUBR010000872.1:0-4422 GCA_043740775.1 Ferruginibacter sp.
TGGGGCAACATCGTTACAAAGGAACTTTTAAAGATGGAAAACCAAATGGTGCAGGTGTTTACTATTATGATGACAGTACTTACCATGCAGGATTTTTCCAGGACGGACAAAAAGAAGGAAAAGGTGAAACCCATTACAAACAAAATGGAAGGGCCGACAGTATCTTAAAAGGATTCTGGAGCGGTAATATTTTTCGTGGTAAGAATTATATTACCTACGATTTTAACGGCGCAACCATGTTTGACAGGTATGAAATCAAGGCTAGCACTCAAAGTGGCCGCACCATCAGCTTTGAAATCTCTACGACTTCCGGTTCACCTACTGGTGTTCCTTCTGATTTCCAGGGCCAGCCTGGCTATGTATTGAGGCTGGAAGATATCAGTGCGGGTGATAAAGCCATTATAAGAAAGTTATCCACCGTAGAGACGCCGACAAGGTTTTATGTTACCTATGATATTGATTTGTTTCCGGTAAAATTATATGTCAGCATGTCTAACGGAAATAACTTTACGCTAAATTTATATAAGGCCGCCACCTGGACAGTAAGGCTATATGTAAATAAGTAATGCAATGATTGTGCAGGTGCAGGAAAATAAAAAAGAATTAAAAAAATGCCTACTCACATAGTTTTATTGTGGCTGCATTGCGGTTGCTCATCTGCAGTTTATTAATCTTTCCCGCTTTATTGTAATACAAAATGAGGATGCCATATTTTGTTTGGTAAGCATCCCAGCTAACATCTTTTATAGAAGGATTACCCAGCACATTAAACAGGCTGCCACGGCCTGCTCCAAACAAAGGCAAGCTTATTTTACCTTTAAAATGTTCACCGATTTCAATATAATTTCTTTCTGTAAAAAAAGAAATGTCCTTGTCTTTAAAAAAAACACCCCCGCAGGTACTGCCATTGGTTTCTGGTGTTGCACTGCCGAAACAGGGAAATTTTTTTTCTACTTCTGCCAGGGAAGAATAAGTAAACAATTGATTTACGGTACCTTCCAGTACATCAACATCAAAGGGTGTACAAATGGCGGTGGTTTTTAGCTGAGCCTGCATCAGCAGCGAACACATAACGCCTGCAAGCAAAAGAAAGATCGTTTTCATACTGATATTGTTTTAATCATTAATTGAACAAATACTGAAATTATAATTACAAAACCATGTAAAGCAAATTCCTTGCTACAAATCATTTACCCGGTATATATTTTTATTGAACCTGGCAACACTGTCTTTTGAAACATGTATAGTTTGTTACCAAATATACTAACCAATGATCTTCAATTTTAAAAATGCTGATACCGCGACAAATAAAAAAGCCATCGACGGATTCCACATTGAAACAATATCTCTACATTTGGAAAGCGGCATTTCGATTGTAGTTTGCCAACACCAGTTAAAATTATTTACCAGTTAAAATCAGTAACTCCTTTTTTAAAAATACAACATGAAAAAAATTACACTGTTTGCCTTTGGATTTTTTTGTATTGGTGTATTGCCCTGCCTGGCGCAGGATACAGCCTATGTGCATCCCAACACTGCTGAAAAAGGCTGGCAAAATGTTTTTGAAAAAGATCTTTCCAATGCCATATTTCCGGCAGGTGTGTGGAAAGACTCCGCCGGTATCTTCACCGCTTCCAAAGATGAAGCGCTTTGGAGTAAAGACCAATATGATGATTTTGTAGTTGACCTTGACTTTGAAACTGCTGATGGAACCAACAGCGGTGTGATAGTGCATGCGACCGATATTAAGGAATGGATACCACATTCGGTAGAAATACAAATTGCCGATGACTTTTCAAAAGAATGGAGTAATGTGTCACCCACATGGCAATGTGCCGCTGTATTTGGTCACAAGGCTGCAACAAATAAATCATTAAAGCATCCGGGTGAATGGAATCATTTTACCATCACCTGCCGCGGTAAAATGATATGGATTGCTTTAAATGGTGTATTGGTAAATGAATGTAATATGGGTCTTTATACATCTGCCAAAACCAATCCTGATGGATCGGAAATACCTGCATGGTTAAGCAACCCGATGGCCACACTTCCATTGCATGGCCACATTGGTTTCCAGGGCAAACATGCCGGAGCACCTATTTATTTTAAAAATATAAAAATTAAAAAACTGAGTTAGAAAGATGTTGTTTCAAAATTTATTTCACATAACGGAACAAAGGATACAAAGCTTACAACCCAAAAGACTATTTGCTACATACAGCTTTGTTTTCGTTGTATGCTTTGCATGAAAAAATTACTAAAAAATGCTTTCCTTTTTTAAAAAGTTATCGCTATTTATTGTAGGTTTATAATCAAATATTTCTAGTATGTCAACAGTAAACTGGCCGGAAGCAATTAAACCTTTATTAAAAAAATACAAGGGCAAAAAACATCCGCTGGATTTTGGCAATTTATACCAGTTGATGGTGATGGTAATTTTATCTGCTCAGGATTCTGATAAACACATCAACCAGATAGCACCAAAATTTTTCACTGCATTTCCAAACCTGAAAGCCCTTTCGCAGGCCACACCGGAAGCCATACAGGAACTGATAAGCGATATAAGAAACTTTGGCAATAAATCAAAGTGGCTAAGTGAATTATCGAAGAAAATAAAAGACGATAAAAATATTCCTTTAACATTGGATGAACTAACTGAACTGCCCGGCATTGGACGTAAATCTGCCAACGTAATTCAGCGGGAAGCCGGTGCAACTGCAGAAGGAATAATTGTAGACCTGCATGTAGTACGTGTAGCACCCCGGGTGGGCATTGCGACAGGAACCGATCCAAAGAAAATTGAAAAACAACTGATGGAGATTTTGCCTGCAAACCAGTGGGATGCCGGTATGGCCATGTCTTTCCTGGGCAGGGAAATATGCAGGCCAGCATTGCCGAAGTGTACTGAATGTTTATTAAATACTGTTTGTGCGTATTACAATGCAAATAAACAAAGTGCTCCTGGCAAATAAAACCGAATGCTTTCTCAACGGAGTTCATTTGTAATAAATAAAATAAAAAACCCATTTACAACCATTTTTTGATGCCGGATAGATTTGATGATTGCATTCATCTTATTCATTGACGACTGTGAATTTTTTACACGGGCTTTAATAACAAATTTTAAACAAAAAGGAGATTATTATGGCAACCACATTTAATGAAACATTTGCAGTAAAAGGTGAACAGCTGCTTAAAAAGATTCAGGACTTGATAGAAGAAGGGAATGTAAGAAAAATTACTATCCACGATAAAACCGGAAAAGAGATCATGTCTTTTCCACTTACAATTGGTGTGGTTGGTGCAGTACTGGTCCCGGTACTTGCTGCTGTAGGAGCACTAGCCGCTTTAATTGGAGAATGCAGCATTTCAGTTGAAAGAGAAGAATCGCTACCGTAAAAAAAATTTGTCAAACTGAATCGGTAGTTTCAAATTGAATAGTTGATGGATTAAAAGAAATAAAATTTCCATTGACCAGAACGAATAAAAATTGTTACAGTCATTATATGTTTGCAGCAGAAAATAATGAGCTTCAATCTACATCTTTGTTACTACCCGCTAAGCAAATGGCTCATGAATAGATTTGCTGGGTAGAGAAAACCATTTTGGACCTTCGGGAGTCATGTACGCACAATCTTCCAGGCGTACACCAAATTCTCCCGGGATTGAAATAGTGGGTTCTACACTAAAGCACATTCCGGGTTGCAAAAGTTGTTGGTTTCCTTTTACCATATTGCCCCACTCATGCCCATCCATGCCAATACCATGGCCGGTACGATGTGGCAATCCCGGCAGTTGGTAACCCGGCCCAAAACCTGCATCTGTCAATACTTTGCGGGCGGCAGCATCCACCCTTTCGCAAGTCATACCCAATTTTGCCGCAGCAAATCCTGCCGCCTGCGATTGCTGTTCAAGGTTCCATATTTCTATTTGTCTTTTGGCAGGTTCATCACCAAATACAATGGTACGGGTGATGTCTGATGTATAGCCTTCCACATTGCAGCCACTATCCACTAAAACTATATCACCCTTCTTTAATTTTTGTGGTTGGCGGCTACCGTGGGGAAAAGCAGAAGCCGCACCAAAAAGCACCAATGCATCACCTGAACCATTGCCCAAAGTATGATAAGCTGTAGCAACCACAGCCGATAATTCTGCCGGGGTCATGCCCTCCCGTAGCTGATTGAAGGATGCTTTGATGGCCGAAATAGTAATATCATTTGCCTTTTGCATCAGGGCAATTTCTGCCGCTGATTTTATCATGCGGCACTGCATCGTAACTGCATCGTCACTTACAAAATTCAACTGCGGAGCTTCTTTACTTATGCCGTTCATGATAAAAAACCGAACCCTTTCTTCTATACCGATATTGCCCGAACGAAGACCTGCATCATTGAAAATACCTGCTATTACTTTATACGG
>JAYUBR010000873.1:0-13800 GCA_043740775.1 Ferruginibacter sp.
TGGCCTTTTTCCTGGTAGCGAATCCAGAATACATGTACCGGATCTTCCTTATCAACAACGCCATCTTTATAATTCAATTCGCACACAATGGTGTTTGTATTGGGTGTACGTTGCAGAAAAAATAATTGTTTTGAATTACCATCCGGCACAGGAAAAGCTTTATCCTGCGCAGCAGCAAAGTTAAATACAAGCTGGGTCAAGAGCAGTATCGTAATAAAAAATAAACGTTTTATACACATATCATTTTGTCTATTGGCCTTTGGCTTCCAGTTCTTTTTTTGCATTCCTTAATCTTTTAATTGCTGTTATGTTGGTTAACACTGCCATTACCGCAATTGGCAGTGTAAAAATAGTCATGGTTTCAAATACATGAAAAGAAATTCCAGGTACATAATATTTATAGTCTCCGCCAATAAAATGGCCGGTTACACCACAGGCGATGGCAGATAAGGCGATCAAAATCACCCTTTCCGGTCTTTGCATTAACCCGCCATTATTTTGAATACCCAATCCCTCGCTTCTTGCCCTGATATAGCTTACCATCATGGAACCGATCATAGCGATAAATGCTGCCAGTGAGCTGATAAAATAATGATGCGCCACCAGGTAATAACAGATGCCGAGAAACATGATCAGTTCGCTGTACCTGTCCAATACAGAATCAAACAAAGCCCCAAAGGATGAACTCATATTTCCAAGTCTTGCTACCTGTCCGTCTAACATATCAAACAAACCGGCAAATAAAATTAATGCCCCTGCCCAGCCTACGTAAGAAAGGTCTCCACGGTTACCTTGTTCGGCACCCTTTATAAATACTATAGCCACCATAATATTTAATACCAGCCCGGTTACGGTAACAAGGTTGGGCGTAAACCCTATTTTAATAAGCCCTCTTACCAAAGGGTTTATTACCCTGTAAATGCCTTTTTGCAGCTTGTCTCTTACTAAAGTATCTTCCATACTTTCATTTTTTATTATTAAAAATCAAACCGTACCCTTGTCCTTATTCCCCAGGTTGAAATATCCGGATGATCCAGGTATGTAAACCTTTTTACCACATCAACCCTTAGTATTTTAAAAATATTGGCAATGCCTACACTGGCTTCCATATAAGGTATTTTGCTAAGTGAATAAGTGGTGGGCACGCCCAACAAACCTCCTTTAGGGAAATTATATACATTTACATTTTTTGATGGATTATTTTCATCCCTGATACCACCATATAATATTTTAAAACTGCCAACTTCCCTTAGTTTTAATTTTTTTAACAATGGTATTTTATTAAAGAAAAAACCATTGAAATAAAAATCAGTATTCATTGCTGCATAATTATCACTGACAAACTCCATAAAGTTCATCAGGTTATATGCGTTCAGTTGATAAGCGTAGCTTTGGTTGGCACGATGAATGTCGAGCAACGGGAAAGATACTTGCCCAAAAATATGCCCCCCTTCCAATGTTACATCTGCATAACCCAACTGCGATAAATAACATCTTTTTGCAATGGCCAATGTTACCTGCTGATAATTATATTGTCCATTTAAAAAACCTTTTATACCTTCCTGCATACGTAGGGTAAAAATGGGAAATTTATTCCTGATAGGTGTACGAAAATTAATGCCCTGGTAAAACTGTTCATGGGGTGCCCATCTTAATTCAGCACTTATTTCTGAAGTAGTAATATCGGGTATGGTATCTAAGCGGCCCGACAATGGTTTTTCAAACACAAGAGAACCTGCAGGCGTTTGTTTTAAATTTGAATACCTGAATTTATAGGTGAAGTTTTTACCAAATTCATGTACATATTCCAGCTTATAACTATTCTGATAAAACCATTTGTCGGTTTTACCGCGTTTAAACGACAGTAAAAAATTATCTTCCGCAGCAAAAACCAATTCTTGTCCCGGCAAAGCAGTTTCATATTGCCGGGTAAATTTTATATAATTTAACGGGTAGGTATAAATTGATTTACCATTAAAAGAGTATGCTCCTGCAATAAGGTATTTATATTTTTCATCTTTAAAACCATAGCCGCCATAGCCTTCCAGATAAATATGCTTGTTGAACTCAGGGGTAGTGCGGCCGCCTATTTTTATCCTAAAGCCTTCGAGCGAATTAAAACTGTAAAAAGTATTGGTGTTGCCAAGTTGAAAGCCCCCGGATTTAATATACCCTGAAAAAAGCAATGTTGCAATCTTAAGCGTATTTTTAAAAGACTTCATGTTTTTTAAACTGTCAATATTAGCATACACTTTAGCTTCTACATTTGATAATTGCTGGTGCCTGTTGGCAATCCAAAAACTATCGGTATTTCTTCCGGCAATGTTGAGCGTTACCTGGTCGCTGCCGCCGTAAATACTGTCTGGTGCCGGTTTATTGGCCGTAAAGTTTTTAAAAGATACCGTTCTTTCACCCAATATACCGGAGCTTGAATTCTGACGAAGCGAAAACTCTGCTATCATGGTGCTTTTTATTACATGGTATCTTCCATCATCTGCATTTTTTTCAAAATCCTGGTTAATCTTTAATTCTCTTGCCCAGTTTAAATTGGCCTTTTTACTGATGGACAAATTGATTTTCTGCACTCCGTAATTGCCATCCAATGTTACATACATCACGCCCTTGAATAAAAGATCGGTGGTATTGCGGGGCATAAAATTCAGCCTGATTAATTTGATGCCATTATTTTCAACGGTATCAGTAATGTAAAACCGGTAAAATGTGGGCGCCATATCCGCAATTGGACTCAAAAACTGTGAAGTGAGCACAACAATATTGTTATCGTAAATATTGATATCTGCATACAGTCTTTTAAGATAAGATGTTATTCCATTGTCATCCAGCAGGTCACCATAATTTACCTTTTTTTCGGCCTGGATATATGATTTATTTTTAAGCGGATTTTTTCTGTAATAATTCTGAGATAGTTTTTCTTCCAGGTACACCGGCACCAGCGCTTTGCCTTCAAGCGTAGTGGTATCTACATTTTCAAGAATGAACTTATAGTTTTTAAACAACCGGTTGTTCATTATTTTTTCCGGCTTATTAGTAAGGGACAGCCCAAGTTTTTCATACTGCTGATATTGTACAAAATCGTAGGCAGTAATTTTATTTTTTTCTTTGTTGGCAATTACCTTATCAATTAATTCTACCGCAGGATTATTTTTATTTTTGTATTTTCCGCGTTTTGTTTTTATAACTACATTGCTTAAAGAATTGGTAGTTTCAAGATCTATATTAAGGGTTTGCTCTGTACCAGGAATAATTTTTTTGATTATCTTTTTATAGCCTGTATAAGAAAATATAAGCGTGGTATATTTGCTATTGTTTGATTGTATCGAATAGCTTCCATCATCATTACTGGTTACACCATTTCCCCCCTGAAAATAAACACTAACAAAAGCCAAAGGCTCCTGGGTAACAGCATCTTTTACAAATCCCTTTACCGCAGTCTGAGCGCTTATTGTTATAGTACATACCAGCAGAATAAACAAAAATAACACCCCCAATTTTGTCCACCAATTTTTGATTTTCATCGCTTATTTTTAAACACATATCTTTTCTGAATGTGATAATTGTATGCAAATGCCACAACAACAGAGGTGGTAACTTTTGCAATAATGTATTGAACTTTAAATATTTTAATCAAAACATAAAGGCCATATGTGTTTAAAATTAAATTACCCGTCCAGGTTAGCAGGTATCTTTTACCCTGCAGGCTAATGGAACTATCATGTGCTTTAAATATCCAGCGCCTGCCAATAAAAAAATTTACAGTACCACCAAAAAATGTTCCCGTAACGCCGGCCACCAATGGGTCTGCGTGCAAAAATTTAACCATCAAAATGGTAACCAGGTAATCACATATACTGGCAGTTAGAGAAGCCGCATTTACTTTAAGAAATATTTTCATTATAAAAAATATTGAACCTGCAACAACAGTTTAATAACTATCAAAGCATATACCCCTGCTAATATATCATCTGCCATTACGCCCCAACCTTTTGGCCATTTTTCCAAACTTTTTATTCCTAATGGTTTTACAATATCAAAAAACCTGAAAAGCAGCAATGCAATAAAAGCATACCCAATTTTTTGTGGTACAAATAATAAAGCTAAGGCCATACCTGCAACTTCATCTATCACTACTTTACTGCTATCTTTTCCCCATATTTCATCTACTTCATTACCGCTTACAATACCTATGGCGATAATAAAAAAGGTTATTACCAACTGCCAGATTGAATCTGAATAGGCGGCAGGCAGTAATAACCATATAATACAATAAAACAAAGCCGCAACCGTACCCCCTCCTTTACCTACGTAACCTATGCCCAGTACAGATGCTATTGCTTTATAAATCTTCATTACATTGCTTCAACAATTTCCTGGTAGTAGTCCAAACCAAGATGTGTTATCAGATCTTCGCCCATAATGTGTCGAAGGGTATTCTGCATTTTAATCAGTTGCTTAAAAATATCATGCTCTGGCTTTAAGCCTGGTAAAGTTTGCGGTGATTTGAAGTAAAACGATAACCATTCCTGTATACCACTCATTTCAGAACGCTTTGCAAGATCCATTAGCAAAGCAAGATCAAGCACTATCGGAGCTGCTAAAATAGAGTCTCTGCAAAGGAAATTTATCTTTATCTGCATGCTGTATCCAAGCCAGCCGAAGATGTCAATATTGTCCCAGCTTTCTTTATTGTCGCCGTGAGGGGGATAATAGTTGATTCTTACTTTATGATATAATTCACCATACAATTCAGGGTTTAATTCAGGCCGGAAAATTTCATCCAGTACACTCAGTTTAGATACTTCCTTAGTTCTGAAATTATCAGGATGATCCAATACATAGCCATCCCTATTGCCCAATATATTGGTAGAAAACCAACCTCTTACCCCCAATGCCCTTGCATGTAAACCTGGTGCCAATATTGTTTTCATTAAAGTTTGCCCTGTTTTAAAATCCTTACCGCCAATAGGGGTTTGGGTTTCTTTTGCAAGCTCCAGTAATGCCGGAATATCGCAGGTTAAATTAGGAGCTCCGTTAGCAAATGGTACACCCGTCTTAATTGCTGCATAGGCATAGATCATACTGGGTGCAATAAGGCTTTCATTGTTTCTTAAGGCTGCTTCAAACTTTTCAATACTGCTGTGTATTTCTGTTTCCTGTATGTATTTTTCTGTACTGCCACACCAAACCATTACAACACGGTTACAATCATTTACTTTTTTAAAATTTTCAATATCTTCTATTACCTGCATTGCCAGGTCGTATTTGGTAGCCCCGGTTTTTACATTCTTACCATCCAGGTTACTAACATAAGACCGGTCGAAAACTGCCTTCATTGGTTTGATGGCTTCCAGTTCCGTTTTAACAGATTGCAGCAAAGGCAGCTCAAGTACTTTGGCATTTATTGCCGCTTCGTATACATTGTCTTCATAAATATCCCATCCGCCAAATGCTATATCATTCAGATCTGCCAGTGGAACAAATTCTTTAATCTTTGGATACCTGTCTTCCGTTCTTTTACCCAAACGAATATTACCCATTTGTGTTAATGAATATATCGGTTGTGCAATACCTTTTTTTACTGCCTCAACACCTGCTATAAAAGTGGTGGCTACTGCACCAAGGCCTGGTATTAATATTCCCAATTTTCCGGTAGCGGCGGTTACATTATGCTTCATTTCTCTTCTGCTTAAAATAATTAAATGCTTATTTCTATTTACAATAATTTATTTTCCTGATACCATGCAATGCTATCTTTTAATCCGTTGGTAAGACTGAATTTTGGATTAAAGTTTAGTTCCCTTCTTGCCTTACTAATATCGCAATACCAATTGCTTGCGGCCAGTTCGTGTAATTTCTCCCTGTTGATGACCGCCGGCTTATTCATCCAGCCATTGGTAGTTTCCAAAAAATAAGCCAATACTTTTATTAAAGGCATCGGTATGTGAAACCTGACTGCTTTTTTATTTAATATTTTTTTGGTGATGTTTGCAAATTCGTACCTATTGTAAGAGTTGCCATCTGAAACATTGTATATGCCTTCTTTATTTACAAACAAGGCCTGCACAGCAACATCCGCCACATCCGCCGCATGAACAAAACTTAACTGCTGCAAAATTTTACCCATGTAAGGATCAAATCCCCTGCTCACTGTTTTGAGCATTATAAAAATGTCCTTATCTCTTGGACCATAAATAGCTGTT
Organism: Ferruginibacter sp.; assembly: GCA_043740775.1. Lineage (GTDB taxonomy): Bacteria > Bacteroidota > Bacteroidia > Chitinophagales > Chitinophagaceae > Ferruginibacter. The sequence continues at coordinate 6,219 of JAYUBR010000873.1, forward strand.
GGGCGCAGAATGGTAAGGGGTACATTTATTTTTGACAACTCTTTTTCTGCCAGCAATTTGCTTCTTCCATAAGCTGTAACCGGCCTGGGATTGGCTTGTTCTGTAATAACGCCTGCCAAATCAATTGCCGGGCCTGCTGCTGCCAGGCTGCTGATAAATACCATCTTTTTAAAACTGCTTTTGCTTATTTTCGCAGCTTTCGCCAGTGTAACAGAATTGCCTGCATTAATATCATTGTACTCTTGTTGCTTTAATGCCTTTGTTACACCGGCAGCATGAATGATATAATGGATGTTATTTTCTGTAAGTACTTTAGCCAGTTCATCAACATTACTGTAATCAAGAAAAAGATATTTAACCGGCAAATCTTTGATGTGATCAATCTTACTGTTCTTTCTTATTGCCGCATATACCACAAGGTTCTTTTCAAGTGCTGCCATTATAATATGATAACCCAAAAAACCACTGGCGCCTGTTATTAAAACACTTTCACTCATATTGCTTTTTCAAGAATTCTGTACCGCTTGTATACCCTGGCATTCATCTTCAACAAACCTTTGTTCATCATTTCATTGTCTTCCAAAATCCAGGAAGCCTCTCCTCCTGTAATTTTTTTGTCAATTGCTCTTTGAATTATTTCAGCATAAAAAAATGCTTCTATGCCTGCCTTTCTGTATTCTTTATTTACGCCCAATGCTATTATCCTTACATAATTAATTTTCTTTTTGCCGAATAATAATTTAAAAATCCCTGTTGGTAATAATCGTCCCCCTTTTATTTTTATTAATGTCTGGTTAATATCTGGTATGGCTAACGCAAAACCAATTGTGTTTCCTTCATGCTCCGCTACAAATGCAAAGTCTTTGTCCAGTATCATTTTAAGGTCCTTGGCCAGGTATTTAAATTCATCATCTGTCATAGGTACAAAGCCCGTATTCTCTTGCCATGCCGCATTGTACACTTTTAATATTTTTTGTACCTCGCTGTCGAAATTTTTAAGATTAATATTTCTGATAGTGATATTTCTGTCTTTCAATCTTTGACGCAACAGTTCTTTTAACTTCAGCGTTTTTTTATCTACGACGTTTGTGGGCAGATCATATGCTAACAGGTCCACATTTTTTGTAAAACCTTCAGCAGTTAACAAATCAAGGTAATAAGGTTTATTGTATGTCATCATCGCTACAGGTGGAAATTCAAAACCATCTACCAGTAAACCAGCCGTTTCGTTCGTGGACGGATTTACCGGCCCGGTCATTTTTGTAGCCCCGTTGCCAACCAGCCATTTTTCTGCTTCACTCAACAATTTTTTTGATACTTCCCGATCATTGTACATATCGTAAAAGCCAAAAAAACCTTCAGTAACGTTTTTAAATTTATTGTGATTATTATTTAAGATCGCAGCAATACGTCCTTTGATCACCCCATCTTTATACGCCAAAAAAAGCTGCATGGTTGAATGATTGTGAAAAGGATGTTTACCAGGTGTCAAAATATCACGCTGAGCTATGTGTAATTCAGGAACATAATTAGGATCTCCCTCATACAGAGTGTGCGGAAAATCTACAAAAGCAGCCAATTGTTTTTTGCTTTCAACCTTCTTTATTTCAATCATGCTCTTTTAACTTTTAATAAAGGCACTTTCAATTTATACGAAACTTTCTTGATTTTTTCTACCGCATAATCTATTTGTTTAAAAGAATGCGTTGCCATTAATGAAAAACGAATCATTGAAGAATCACTGCTGACTGCAGGGGAAACAACAGGGTTAACAAAAATCCCTTCATCCATCAGCATCTTTGCCATTAAAAATGTTTTCTCATTATCTCTTACAAAAATCGGGATGATGGGAGATTCTGATAACCCGATGTCAAAACCAGCCTTCTTAAAAGCATCCAATGCATAATTGGTATTGGCCCATAATTTTTCAATTCTTTGTGGCTCGTTTTTTAAAACGGTCAATGCAGCTAAAGCACTTGCAGTGGCTGCAGGCGTAATACTGGCGCTGAAAATTAAAGAGCGGGCGTGGTGTTTCAGATATTCAATAATTACTTTATCAGCAGCTATAAAACCTCCGATAGAAGCAAGCGATTTACTAAATGTGCCCATGATGAGGTCAACTTTATGGGTAATATTATAATGAGCAGCAGTACCCTGACCTGCGGGCCCAATTACCCCCAACGAATGTGCATCATCAAGAAAAATGGTGGCATTGTATTTTTTTGCCAAAGCAGCTATTTCATCTAATTTGGAAATGTCTCCTTCCATACTAAAAACACCGTCTGTGGCAATTATCTTAAATGCTTCATACGGTACATTGCTTAATAATTTTTCCAGATGTGCCATATCGGAATGGCCATATTTATACAATTTAGAAAAAGATAAACGGGCACCGTCAATGATACAGGCATGGTTCAATTCGTCTGAAAATATATAATCTGTTCTTCCGCCCAGGGCTGATAGTACCCCTACATTTACCTGGTAACCCGTACTGAAAACCAGGGCAGCTTCTTTGCCTACAAACTGCGCCAGCGCTTCTTCCAGTTCAATATGCAAATCCAGGGTTCCGTTTAAAAAACGGGAACCTGCGCAACCACTGCCATATTTATCAATGGCTTTTTTACCAGCATCTTTTACATCGGGATGATTGGTTAAACCAAGATAACTGTTTGAACCAAACATCAGTACCCGTTTACCGGCAATAATTACTTCGGTGTCCTGGTCACTTTCGAGTGGCCTGAAAAAAGGATAGATGTCAGCAGATTTTAAATTTTCAGCAGTCTTAAATGCTGATACTTTTTCTAGCAAGGTTTTATTAGTCATTGCAGTGTTTTAAATGTTTCCTTTAGCGATATAATTACAAAAAATATTGGTATTATTAAAATTGATCTAATGCTTTATTTACATTTTTCCTGTATTTTTGCCAGCACGCACATGCAGGTTTCCAGATCCTTCTCATTAATACCTTCTTTCAAAATTCCGTCCTGCCCCAAAAACTTATCATGCATTATATCTATTACTGATTTACCGGAACTTGTTAATTCAATTACATTTTTTCGTCTGTCTCCTGCCACCGGCAACCTTTTTACAAAACCCTTTTCTTCCAAAATATCAATAGACCGTAGTATTGCTGATTTAGTTTTATCCATTATTGTAGCAATGTCCTGCTGTATCATTTCTTTGGTTTTGTTACGCGACAAATAATACAGCACTCCTAATTGCTCGAAGGTGATATCTTTAGTGATACCAGAAAAGGCTCCATTGATTGTTTTCAACAGTAATTTTCCTGTGTGAACAATCATAAAGCCGAGTGTATCCGGCATTTCTTTACAGTCCATATATCAATAGTTGCGTAGTAAACTATCGCAAAACTAATGAACTATTCTGGTAGCAATCAAATAATTTCAAAAATAAAAATAAGATTAACCGCCTGTTTTTGCCGATATTATAAAACCAGGAGCAATTTTATTTAGCAAAACATGAAGATTAAACCTGCATTTTTATAATAATTGTCGTTAGTTGTTTCTAACAAAAAATTTCCATTTTAAAAGATTGAAATCTGATAAACGAGTTAATACAAATAGCTGCAAAAATTTTGAAAGGGTTGAATTTTTACCCATATTCAAAATAAATTAGTAAAAAAGCAGGCAGTTATCAGCCGCCTACTTAGTAAAAATGAAATATCATTTTTTGATATCCCTAACTATTTACTGAAAAAAAATCAATCCGTCTTTAAAATCTGTTCTATTATTGCAAGTTCTTCCTGATTAAAGTCAAGATTATTTAATGTAGCAAGATTATCGTGTAATTGTGCCACACTGCTTACGCCAACTAAAACAGTGGTAACCCTTTTATCTTTCAATATCCAGGCCAATGCCATTTGCGCAAGTGATTGACCTCTTTTTTGAGCAAGGTTGTTTAATGAATGTAGTTGTGCCAGCACTTCGGGCGTAATTGCACTTGCCTGTAATGCCCCATGCGCTTTTGCTGCCCTTGATTGTTCCGGTATATTGCCCTGAAGATATTTATTGGTTAACAGCCCCTGAGCAAGCGGCGAAAACGGAATACATCCAACTCCATTTTTTTCCAATACATCCATCAACCCCTCTTCCACCCATCTGTCGTACATAGAATATTTTGGCTGATGGATAAGACAGGGTGTACCCAGGCCTTTTAATATATCAATGGCCCTTTTTGAATCGGTGTGGTTGTAGCTGGATATCCCTACATATAACGCCTTACCACTTTTTACTATATCATGTAAAGCCTGCATCGTTTCTTCCAGCGGTGTATTCGGATCGGGACGATGAGAATAAAAAATATCCACATAATCCAGTTGCATGCGTTGCAAGCTTTGGTTAAGACTGGCAATTAAATATTTTCTTGACCCCCATTCCCCATAAGGACCAGGCCACATATTATAGCCCGCCTTGCTGGAAATAATCAGTTCATCCCGCAAATAACCGGTGAAATCTTTTTTCAAAATGCTGCCAAAATTCTCTTCGGCAGAACCGGGAGGTGGCCCATAATTATTAGCCAAATCAACGTGCGTTATGCCGTTGTCAAAAGCAGCACGTATAATTTCGCGGCCGTTTTCAAAATTATCAACCCCACCGAAATTGTGCCAAAGGCCCAGTGACATTGCGGGTAACAGTAAGCCGCTGTTACCACAACGGTTATAGGTCATGGTATCATATCTTATAGAAGAGGGTGTGTAATTCATGTTTAGTTTTTAATATTAAAATTGTTATGCTAAAAGTTAGTATGTTTAGTATATTAAAAATGGTTGTAAAGTCTTCACTACACAACTATTGAATTACTAATTAACTTTTTTTATTTGAGCAAATTCTTTTTCATGTAGTCCGCACTCGTTTTAATACAGTCAAACACAGGGTGCCGGTATTGTTCCTGTTCAACAAAAGTATAATCCAGACCAGCAATAGCTTTTGCTGCAAATATCGGTTTCCAGTCAATGATGCCTTTACCTACTTCACAGGTTTGACCTTTAGCGCCACTAGCACTGGGCTTTTCCATGTCCTTAATATGCCACATTGGGAAACGTCCCGGGTATTTTTTAAACCATTCAATGGGGTTTTGATCTGCGTAGGCAACCCAATATAAATCCATTTCAAATTTCACCAGGTTGGGGTCAGTGTCATTCAGTAATATTTCATATTTGGTGCTATCTCCTTCTTTTTCAAATTCAAAATTATGATTGTGGTATGCGGTGGTGATACCCGCCTTTTTACTTAGCTCTCCACCCTTGTTCAATCTTTCTGCAACTCTTTTAAAGTCATCGCCGGTTCTGTGTTTGTCATCGAGGTAAGGAATGGTAACATATTTATGCCCCAGAGTGGTAGCATCTTCTATTAAATACTTCCAGCTATCCCAGTTGTAATCGGGTTCATGCAACATGTCTGCAAGACCGTAATGACCACTTACTGTTTTAAGGTTGTTCTCTTTCAGCATAGCTGCAAACTGCTGCACCGTATTGCCAAAAAACATGCGTTTATTGTAGCCAAACAATTCCAGGTTGGTGTAGCCTGCCGCGGAAATTTTACTTAGGGCATTTTTGAGATTTTTCATTTCATCTCTTACGGTGTATAGCTGAAGCCCAAGGTCTTTATGCATTTTAAATAAGTCTGTTGTATTTACCATTGAAGCCGCCGTAAGAACCGAGCACTGCTGCAAAAATTTTCGACGTGTAACCATGACTGTTATTTTTAATTTTTTGTGAAATAATTTAGTTCAGAAGAAGGTACCATTTGTATGAAAGGTTATTGCGACATAGTTTATTGCGCCGCCCAGCCATGGTTTTGCATCCAGTTTTTACACCGGTCCATCCACTGTTCATTTTTGTTTTTTAAATTCAATCCAAAACCATGGCCACCGCTTTCATATATATGCATTTCGGCAGCTACATGATTTTTTAATAATGCCTGATAAAACGCAATACTGTTTTGTGGTTTTACAGCATCATCATCACTTGCATGCACTAAAAAAGTGGGTGGAGTATTGCTGTTTACCTGCAACTCATTTGAGTATTCAATAATCTTTTGTGCAGATGGATTTTTACCAATCAGGTTATCCCTGGAACCTATGTGCCCGATGCTGTCTTTAAAGCTGATCACCGGATAAATCAACAGCATAAAATCGGGACGCAAACTGGTATTATTTGGATTGGCAATAAAAGCCTTATCAAAATGAGTCCCTTCTGTTGAGGCAAGGTGACCACCGGCAGAAAAGCCCATGATACCGATTTTAGCAGGATTGATATTCCATTGTTTTGCTCCTTCCCTTACTATTTTCATAGCTTGTTGTGCATCCTGTAGCGGGCCAATTTCCGGGTTAATCATTGTTTCAATATTTGGAATCCGGTATTTTACCACAAAGGCCGCTACGCCAATATCTGTAAACCTTTTTGCAATGTCTGCACCTTCGTGACCGGCAGCTACAATTGAATATCCACCACCGGGGCAGATTACTACCGCAGTACCTGTCGCCTTTTCTTTTGAAGGGAGATAAATGCTAAGGGTAGGTATTGATATTTTACTGATGATCAGTATCCCATTTGACTGTTCCGATTTTTCTTCATTTTTTGAAGGCTTGCTGTTGGGGATGCTGTCTTTATATAATGGTATAACTGTTTGCGACATCAGTAACAATGGGATAATGTGAGCAATGAGTATAATGGCGATTTTTTTCATGATCGTTTTATAAATTCCTGAACATACCCAATAAGCAGAGGCAAATGGCCTCTGCTTATTGGGTTAAGTTTTGTATAGCTAAAATAAAATTCTATGTTGCCCAGGCTCTGTCACCTTTCTTATATGGATATGCACCATCATATTTGCCTGGTACAGCAATATAACGCAAAGCTTGTGTAGCACCTTCTTTAGATGTAAAGAACCCGAATAAAGTTAACTGCTTCATCATGGTAAAATAATGAGCAGGATCTTCGGGCTTTTTGCTTTTCTGGTAATCTTTTGCTTCTTTATCAAGGGCTGTGAGCAAAGTAGTTCTTTGTTCAGGAGTAGCTTCTAAAAAAGATTTTCCGTTTGCTTTTTTACAGGCTTCTTCCAGTTTGCCAATGCCTTCATGAAATATTTTCTGATCCTTATCTTCATAAGTATCATTTACCATTACCACCATAAACTGGCCAACTTTTGCAGCTTTGGCACCGGGGGTTTTGGTTGCAGGCAAAATGGTTTCAGCCACTTCATCCAAAAAGGCGGTATCCGCTTCACCGAATGTTACGCCTCCTACCATGGGGCCGCTTTTACAACTGGTGAGCAACTCACCACCAATGAATACACCGCCTGTTAAAGCTGCGATCATTTTTAATAACTCTCTTCTTTCCATATTGATAGTTTTTATATGCTTATTATAAATTCCCTTTTTTTAATTCGCTTGTTGCAAAATCCACCGCCCTTGCGGTTAATGCCATGTAAGTTAACGATGGATTCTGACAAGCCGAAGAAGTCATGCATGCACCGTCGGTTACAAAAACATTTTTACAATCCCATACCTGGTTATGCTTGTTAAGCACAGATGTTTTGGGGTCATTGCCCATCCTGGCGGT
>JAYUBR010000874.1:0-4407 GCA_043740775.1 Ferruginibacter sp.
TAAAACGCCTATACCGGTAAGAGGTGGAGGAAGCATTCCTATCTGCGCATTATTTGAAAAAGAACTGGGAATAAAAATTGTATTCATGGGTTTTGGGCTTGATAGTGATAACCTTCACAGCCCAAATGAAAAATTTAATCTTGATAATTTTTATAAAGGCATTGAAACCATCCCCTATTTTCATCAATTTTTTACAGAAATGAGTTAATTTTTTAATCGTAAATAAAGAGAAAGCCCGGTAATTTTAACCGGGCTTTTTATTTAAAAAAAGAATAGTTTTAAAATCATTTTAAGATACAGGCAAATATCTTTATTTTTGCCGCCCGTTTATGGGGTATCCCAATGATATCGGGATTTGGATTCATATAAATCTATAAAATAGAATGTCGGGGTAGCTCAGCTGGTTAGAGCATCGGATTCATAACCCGAAGGTCGGCAGTTCAAGTCTGCTCCCCGATACTGGTTAAATTTAGTAAGGTTACGTAGCAATATGTAACCTTATTTCTATTTTAGGAACGTTTATTTCTCTTAATTCCATTTTAAAAAGTTCGAGTTTTGGTATTATCTCATGTTTGATTATTAGAGATTTAAAAATTTAAACTTCAAGCAAATTAATGAAGCTGTTTGACTAAATTATTTTTTAAATGTTTGGGAATTACTAAAATTTCATGAAATATAAATGATATGTTTTTGGTAACAATGAAACCCAAATTTTTTAATTCTGATTTAAGAATGCTTACTTCTTAATAGTCTCCAATTTCTTCAAATCTTTGAAAAGATGTAAACTATTTTAACCTTGATTCTAAAAGCGAGTAATATAGTTCCATTGGATTAATACCACAGTGATACGAAGAGAGATTATTAATCGTAAGGCAGCGCAAATAAAATGTTTATTTTTTATTGAGACATGTACCAACGCAGAGACATTTAATTGGTCTTGCATAAGACCTGTAAGGTGCGCTGATGGCACTGGTGGATAATTTAATAGTTTATTATATCTTAAACTTTTTTCCCACAGTAAACATAAGGGGGACATTCAATTTCTTTGTTCCATCTTCGATTTCTAAATGTAGCGGAGGTGTTTTTTTGAGTTTTTTATCTGGTGTATGCAATTACATACAAAAGACTAACTCTAAAAATAAATATTAAAACTCGTGAAGGCTGATAATCACTTTTATGCAATTTTATTTTTGCACATTCAACTCAAGTAGATTTTTGTAACAATATTTATTGCTATATTCATAAAGTTATATATATTAAAAACTATCCTTTATGAACCGATCCTACTATAAAAGAGAAACCGTTCATTTTTTTCTAACACTACCAGCCTTCTTTTTCTTAATCATATTCTCGGGTTGTAAAAAAACAACCTTAGAGCAAACCGTAGATGATCCAATATCAAATGTATTATTATTATCCGAAAGAAGCATTGCCAATTCATTGCCCGTTACTGCAAATGGATATTGTGTAACGGATCAGGAAGCAGTTTCTAGTCCCGACTCGGTTCTAAAACCTACAATTCTAGGTGCGAAACTAACTGGTTTTCCTTACAGCGTCGCTACCATGCAGCAGGCATATTTGTCGGTATACGGCAATAGTACCCAGGCAGTTGAAAATGCACTGTACATGCGTTTTAAACCAGCAACATTTGACCAATTGGCAACATTAGAAGACCAGGATATAGATCTGTTTGATTACCCGTTAGATTATGAAGTGGTGCAGGAGGGGGATTATTATGATGACGGTGTTACAAATTCGGAATCTATACCCTGGTTATATGCTGTGGTGCCTGTTAATTTTGTGACCCCCTCCGGTATTACAGGTGAATTGTTGCAACGTATCCATGTACCTGATGATTACAGGGTTGAAAACAAAGCTTTTCAGCTTACCGGAAACAATGTTGATACAGCAGACTGTGCCAGTGCAGTTGCATCTACTTCCGCCTGCGATTGCAGTGTCCGGCCCAGTGCATTAAGTTGTAATTGCCGGGTTCAATGTGGCTTTGATCCGTGTATTACACCGCCGCCACCTGTCCCCAATACCCGTATACCTGCCGGGGGCATTACAGTACAGGAAGATATTTTTCAACCAAATGTGCCTATACGCCAGGCAAGAATGGTAGCCCGTCGCTTTTTAAAGGTGGCCCGTACTTTTACAGATAATAATGGCAGGTACACTTTTTCAAAAAGCTTCCGAAATAAGGTGAGTATTTTTATTAAGTTTAAAAATTCAAACGCTATCATAATGGGGCTGCGTGGCGCCAGGTTATGGCAAATACTTTTTCCGGTAAAAATAAAAATGGGCACTTATCGGGGCAACATCAATAACCTTGATTATAATGTAACAGGCGATGCAGATGTAAGAAGCCGCAGTGCCAGGCACTGGGCGGCGGCCACCATGCACAATAAAGTACAGGAATACCGTGACTATTCTATCCTACAGGGAATAATGAACCCACCAGACAAACTAAGGGTGCTTTGTGTACCAGGTAATTCAGGCGGTTCTACACCTATGTTTGCAAAACGTTTTATAGCCAATCTCCCTGAATTATATATCCGGCAATTTATTGTGTCGGCGGTTGTGCCGCCAATTTTTCAAAGCATTACAAAACTTGCAGAAGTGCTTGTTAACCGGGTAGATATGACGATTGGTTATAAATCACCAACTAGTAATATTTCAAGAAAAAATAGCGCACAAATGTCTGAATTGGGTTACCACGAGCTTACGCATGCCGGGCATTATGCCAAAGTTGGCAATGCCTGGTGGAGTAATTTCGTAAACGCAGAGATAAGCCAGATCATTGCAAATTTTGGCGGGCAGTATAGCCCTTATGGACAATCAAATTCGGCAGACGCACCCATAATTGCTCTTGGGGAAAGTTGGGCTTATCACATAGGGCATTTTTTAACCAACTCAAGATATGGCACGCAAAGCCCGCAGTTTATAGAACAGGGTATAGGATATACAAACGGTAACCCTGCAGCGACACTTAATAGCAACTTAAATTTATTGGAAGATTTTAACCCGAGAAGAACAGTGAATGACCCGTTTTGGTGGATACCTCAAGGGTTGTATTACGATCTTATAGATAATAGAAATGATTTGACTGTGGATCCTTTGAATGTAAGAGTTCCACTAGATGATAGTGTTATAGGGTATACTAACTCACAATTTTTTAATGCGCTTGATGCAGATATTGATAATTTACCAGCCTATAGAGTTAGACTATTAAATGAGAATGCCAATAATCAGGCAGCAGGCGTAAACACAATATTTACTTTTTATGGCTACTAATAAATACATACTTATTACATTATTTGTAACAAGCCTTTTTTTAATAAAATGTGGTTGTAAAAAATTACAAATAGATTGTACACAGATAAGGTATAATTTTCAATTACCAGTAAAAGCTTACCCCGACAAGGATAGTATAAATATTGGTGATACACTCTATCTTAAAATAGATGAATCCTCAATATTAAGAGATAGTATTTCATCATCGAACATAGATTATAGTGGCACTGAAAACTTAGGGACGGTAATTACATTTAATAAGTTAGTAGCTGTTGGAAAATTAGAATATGCACTTGATAAATTTAAAATAAGTGTTGTAAAAGGACAAAAATTAAAACAATCAGATATTGATGTTGAATATTCTTTTTTGGAAGAAGATGGAAGGTTTAAATTTGAAATAGCAGTTATCCCTCAAAATTCTGGGGTATTTAGAATTATAATAAGTAATTCGAATAATACTTACAGAAAAAATGATAAGTGTACAAAAGCTAATTTTAATATTAAATTTAAAGACACTCAATTACACGCATATTACTACAACGTTTTTGATCCAAATGCAGTAATTAACACGAGTAACATTGGTAATGTTTATTATTTTAAGGTAAAATAGTTTTTCTTAAGAAAATAATAAGTGCTTATCACATAGGTCATTTTTTAACCAACTCAAGATATGGCACGCAAAGCCCGCAGTTTAATGAACAGGGTATAGGATATACAAATGGTAACCCTGTGGCAGGGCTTAAAGTAACTTAAATTTATTGGAAGATTTTGATCCAATAAATAGAAGAAATGTTGATCTCTTTTGGTGGATACCTCAAGGTTTGTATTATGATTTAATTGATAATAGAAATGACAGAGATGCAATACCTAGAAGAGTAGATTTAGCAGACGATGTAGCGGGCTATACAAACCAGCAATTTTTTAATGCGCTCGATGCAGACATTACTGACTTACAGGCCTATAGAGTAAGGTTACTAAATGAAAATGCCAACAACCAGGCAACGGGTGTAAACTTAATATTTACTTTTTATGGGTACTAATAAATACATGTTTATTACATTGTTTTTTGCAAGCCTTTTTTTACTAAAATGCGAATGTAAAAAATTACAAATA
>JAYUBR010000875.1:0-1249 GCA_043740775.1 Ferruginibacter sp.
AATGAAAATAGTCAAAGTAACTTATACAACGAAAATAGATTTCTCTGAACAAAATCAGAACAACATTAAAAATGTAATGGCTGATTTACAAAATTTGAAACATCAGGGCATCAATTATAATGCTTGCTTATTTGCTGACAACAAAACATTTATTCATACAGTTTTTTTTATATCAGACGAAGACCAGAAAATTTTAAATGAATTACCAGGCCGGTTCAAATATTTCCAGGAACAATTAAAAGCAAGTGGACTTGAAGTTGCACCCAAACAAGAACTTCTAAATTTAATAGGTTCATCAAATAATATTTTTAACTCTTAATATAATTTACAATGAAAAATAAAATAGGAACAAAAGAAAAGCCAATGCTTTCAAAAACGCCACCATTAACGTCAAAATATACAATGCACGTTGACGAGAAAGACGGCAAAGAAGTTTTAGTTTGCACAGTTGGCAAAACAGTATTGCTTTATAATATGGATTGCCTGAATGACTTACATGCCATGCTAAAAAAACATGGCGACTGGATGGAGCTTGGAAGTGCAGACGAACAAAAGCCAGTTAAAGACGGAACAGTGGAAGCATGGGGGCGTTCAGAAAAAATCCTGCTGGTGGCTGGTATGGCCTTAAAAAAGGGCTTCGTGGACGCTTTGGAATGTATATTCCTCCCTTAATGGAAAAACTTGGGCTTGCAGAAGTAACACATGATGCAAAGGGAAATAAAATGAGAGCGAAATAGCACAGCAGGTAACATCAGGTTTTATGCAATTGGAGGACGTTGTAAGCTTCGGCTACAGGCCGCTGTCAGCAGCAGTTCCGGCAGACGTTTTTCAATTTAGCTTTTAGCCGGTATCGTCAACTGGCAAAACAATTTTGGGCATTGGTTACAGGCACATGTTTTAAAATATCCCAACAATACCCAACCCTGTTCATCATACTGTGAAAAAACTTTAAAACAAATTTAGAAAACCTACCGGGGCAAAATAATTAATGTGCAAAATCCATTTCAAAATTGCCTTTTATTCTTTCTATTGATGGATTAAAATAGCCAAATTTCAGGTTTGGAAATTCTTCCTGTATCAGTTCCATAAATTGTTTTACGCCCATGCACTCGCCGGTGTCTGTCACACCAATTTTACTTAGATACCAATCAGGATCAATATTAAAATTACGCCATTGTATCATGCACAGATCTGTTTCTCTTATCAGTTTGCGCAAGGCTTCATATTCTTCTGCACTATCCGTCATACC
>JAYUBR010000876.1:0-4406 GCA_043740775.1 Ferruginibacter sp.
ATTTACCTAAACCTTATTTTGAAAACATTAACAAGCCCGGCAGTAACCAAAACGAAATAGCCAGCGTATCACCACAAACCCAACAGGATAATTTCAATGCCGGCACAGATAAAAAAACGCAGCCAGCCTTAAATAATAATAACGTTTACACGGCTGTATTTTCTGAAAGCGCTAACGATAATAAAGAAGACCAGTTTACCTTTTTAGATGACGAGCCCAAAAAATCCAGGATCGGGGGACTGCTCCGCAAAGCAAAACGTTTACTGGAACGTAACACAAAAATGAAGACCGGCGACAACAATGTAAAAGTTGCCAACTTAGAATTTGCTATTCAATAAAAATTTAAAAAGATACAATGAACAAGCTATTTACACAAATGGCACTGGCATTTATTTGCACAGCCGCTACCGCACAACAAACAGACAGCACTGCTGGAAAAACAGATACCCTTAAAAGGCAGAATGAAAGAGGTGACACCATCCGGATTGGCAATATTGTGATCATTACAAACGGTGGAAATCACAACCAATCCGGCAATAATACAAATATTACTTTGGGAAGAAAGCGCCATGGAAAATTATCCAACATCAGCACCAACTGGGGCATTGTTGATCTTGGCTTTGCCAACTACAATGACAAAACCAATTATGCAGCAGCCACCGCCGGCAAGGTTTTGGTAAATGCGCCGGGTAGTACATTTCCATTGGGCGCCAGCGATTTTAATTTAAGAGTCGCCAAAAGTGTGGATATAAATTTCTGGCTTTTTATGCAGCGGGTTAATCTGATTAACCACCATGTAAATTTAAAATACGGTGTTGGGCTGGAGCTGAATAATTATCGTTTCCGTTCAAATATTTCCTTTAAAGAACCAGGGCTTTCACCTTATGCTGGTATGACGGCAATACCCAATGCGTATGTTACAAGAGATTCAATTACTTTCTCAAAAAATAAACTGGCTGCTGATTATATAACAGTTCCGCTGATGCTCAATTTTAGCAGTAATCCGGGCGACCATAACAGGGGCATCAGTTTAAGTGCCGGTGTAAGTGCAGGCTATTTATACGGGCAGCGCAACAAGCAAATAAGCTCGCAAAGAGGCAAACAAAAAAACAAAGGCGATTACGACCTGGAACAATTTAAACTTTCTTACATCGCCGAAATTGGTCTGGGCCCGGTAAGGTTATACGGTTCCTATAGCCCCAAATCTATCTTTAAAAATCAATTGGATATGCGCCCTTATACATTGGGTGTAAGGTTAAGCAATTGGTAAAAATATGCAGCAATAATTTATTTTATGTCATCCTTTAACGGGTGGCATTTTTTTTGCCTGTTATTTTTTGTTAATCATGAATAGCCGCATGAAATAATGTTTGAGGCATATCGTTTGAATAATGATATCAAATTAAATAATTGTATGAACAAAAAAGTGGTTGTTATTTTCTTCGTTGTATGTACACTTGTTTCGTTGATGGCTTTTGTTCCGGGAATTAATCATAAAAGGAAACCTGGTTCTAAAAAACTTACCCTTCCTGTTGCCAAAAAAAAAGCTGTAAGGCCTGATAGTGCTGAAAATCCTTATTATATAATTATTGATAAAAGTGATTATGAATTAAAAGTGTATGATGAAGATGGCTGGTATGCCACCTATCCGGTTGTTTTTGGTGGCAAGGATTTGGGTGATAAAATGAAGGAAGGCGATAGAAAAACACCGAATGGAAGTTTTAAGATAATATTAAAAAAGATACATCCTAAATGGGGGCCGGAGTTATTATTAAACTATCCCAATGAAATAAGCTACCAGCGATTTAATGAACGCAAACAAAAAGGCCTCATACCCAAAAGTGCCAAAATTGGCGATGGCATTGCCATACATGCAACAAGGCCGGAAGAAGAATGGACCATTGACAATTTTTATAACTGGACAGATGGTTGTGTTTCTGTAAAATACACCGAGATGAAAGACCTGTTCAGTTACATTCCTGTTGGTACACCCGTTACTATTCAGCCCTAATTATTATACTTTCAGTGTTGGCTCCGGAGGCATAAAAATTAAGCTGCCATCTCCATAACTTAAAAACCGGAAATCGTTTTGCAAAGCATAGTCATAGATGTTTCTCCAATTGTTACCAATAGCAGCAGCAATCAGTAATAACAATGTAGATTGGGGCTGGTGAAAATTGGTGATAAGTGATTTTATAATTTTAAAATGATATCCGGGCGCAATCAATATCTGCGTTTTTGCAATGATATTTTCATGCTTGTTTTTATCCATCCATTCAAGTAAAGATTGTAGTGATGCCAGGGCCGAAACAGTAACCGATGCAAAAGGTTCTTCATATACTTCCCATTGCTGAATAGCTAAATCTTCCATCACCATTTCAGGAAACAATATTGTTTTTACACCTATCCAGTAAAGGCTTTCGATGGTTCGTAAAGAAGTGGTACCAACTGCGGTGATGTTGTTTGCTATATTTTTAATCAAATTTTGTATGAAAACAACAGATACATCCAGCCATTCTGCATGCATTTCATGATGCTGCATAACAGCCGCCTTTACGGGTTTAAAAGTGCCGGCGCCTACATGCAATGTTACAAAACCAGTGGTTATATTTTTTGCTGCAAGCGATGCAAACACATGGTCTGTAAAATGAAGCCCGGCCGTGGGTGCGGCTACCGATCCGTCATGTGCCGCATAAATGGTCTGATATCTTTCGATATCGCTGCTTTCAGGCATTCTTTTTATATAAGGTGGCAAAGGAATTTCACCCGTACTCGCTATCACTTCTGCAAAGCTCATTGATGCTGGTTGCCACTCCAGTTCAACCACGTAGGCATCACTCAATTTTTCAATTAATCTTGCTCTTAGTTCGGCTGTGGTATGTCGGTTATTAAACTGTTTTACCAATGGTCCTTTCTTCCATTTGCCCGCTCCCCCAATCATACATTTCCAGTGTACCCTTTCTTTTTTACTCATGATGCTACTGTAATCATTGTTTGCTTCATAAGGCTCCAGGCAAAAAATTTCAATGATCCCACCAGTTGGTTTTTGAAATAAAATCCTTGCAGGAATTACTTTGGTATTATTAAAAATAAGCAGGCTGTTTGCCGGCAAAAAATCAACAATATTTTGGTAAATAGCTTCCTGAATGATACCATCTTTATATACCAGTAATTTAGACGCATCCCGGAATGCTAGCGGAAAAGCAGCAATTTTTTCTTCGGGTAACAGATAGGTGTAATCTGCAATGGCAATATTGTTGGGGTGCATGGAGTGATTAGTTTTTAAGAAAATTTTGCACTTCGCTCATCCATTTTTCATTTTCTTTTTTACACAAAGATTCATGGGCGGCACCCGCATACACTACTAATTTTTTAGGGGCGGTAATGTTGGCATAAATCAAATCAATTTCACCTCTTGTAACCCGGGGATCATTGTTGCCCCACTGCAATAAAACGGGGCAGTTAATTTTTTTTACAAACTCAGCAGGCTTCATATTAAAGGCCCAGAACCCATGTTCGGTACCACCCCAGAAGGTAATCAAAGCAGCCAGTGGTTCCGGCGGTAAATGCATCATTTTTATTCTTCCTTCCGCCGCTTTTACAATGCTGCCAAAAGGCATTTCGAGGATGATTTTGCTGGGCTGTAAATCATCATCACTGATGGCTTTTGAAATGGCTGCAGCGCCCATGGAAATTCCCCAGAGCACTATATTTTTTTCGCCTTTATTTTTTATAAAATCATAAGCAAGATCTACATCCTCCGCCTCGTAATAACCAATGGTAGTAGTATTTCCACCACTGCTGCCATGGGCCCTGAAATCCATCAGCAATGTATTATAGCCCATCTTTCTAAACTCTTCAGACTCCAGGATGATACCTGATTTAGTACTGCCATGTCCATGAAACATGACTACTGTTCCTTTGGCAGTGCCTGCTGTTTTTAAATACCAGCCCTGTAGTTTTATGCCATCTTTAGTGGTAAGATAAATGGTTTCAAAGCTGGAATCAGTTGTTATTGAGTTTGGTTTTTTAGCTACGTCTATACCAAACAAAATATCGCCTGTTTTATCCCACCCGTTTTCTTCCTGCTTTACTGTTATGTCTCCCGCATTGTAAAAATGGGTAAACTTGTATGCATGAAATGCAGTAACGATATTAATAAAAATAAATACAATCAGCAGGGTACGCAACAGTATTTTAATCAGCCTTTTCATCTGTGTTATTTTTTAAAAGTAAATGTAAGAATGTTTTAAATGGTAAAATATGTAAGCAGTTTATAACGTACTTTTAGAATTCACCTTATAGACTAAATCACTACTGTCCAACTATGAATCGAACAAAATCAACTGTTTGAGCGTGTCTGTTATTTTATCAGATGACTCAATCCTTGTGAATGCCTGATTTAA
>JAYUBR010000877.1:0-13758 GCA_043740775.1 Ferruginibacter sp.
CGTTGCGCATCAGTAATATTACAACTGCGGTAAGCAAAGGCAATAATATCAGTACTAATAGATTCATTTAATTATTTTCGAATTTTTAATTTATTTGAACACCCTGCTGACCTCACCCCCGCCTCTCCAAAGGAGAGGAGCCTGAACCCCATATTTGCAAAAGCTTTCAATCAATTGAAGGCCTGTCTTTTTCTCCCCTTTGGGGAGTTAGAGGGGCCTGCATACATAAATAAACAGCACTGCCAAACCTATTACACCGGCTAAAAAGTAAATGGCATATTGTTGCACTTTACCTGATTGAAAGCCTTTTATTTTTTCTGAAATAAACATTGTTGTATTGCCCGTTGCATTCACCAATCCATTCACAATATTTTTATCAAACCAGGCTGCCGGCCGGCCTATTAAATTGAATATTATTTTTTTTGTAATGAACAAATACAATTCATCTATGTAAAACTTATTGTAAGCAGCTTTGTACAATCCGCCCAGTGATGCTGTAATGGCTGCTGGTTTATTATTCTGATTTTTATACAACCACATTGCTGTAAAAAGTCCGGTTAATCCTATTGCCACCGGAGCGATAGAAAACTGCCAGTGAAATATAGTCTCCATCGGTTTGCCATCTACAGTAACAAAATTTCCAAAAGGAATAAAGCCCGCCAATGCCGCACCAGCCGCTAATAAAATCAGGGGCAGCATCATTGCAAAAGCACCTTCCCCATGATGTTCGCCATGCACAATAGCGCCCTTGTTCCAGAAGATGTTAAAATATAAACGGAACATATAAAAGGCAGTTAGTCCGGAGGTAATCAGTGCAGTGTAATAAATCATTTTA
Source organism: Ferruginibacter sp. (assembly GCA_043740775.1). GTDB lineage: Bacteria > Bacteroidota > Bacteroidia > Chitinophagales > Chitinophagaceae > Ferruginibacter. The sequence goes on from JAYUBR010000877.1 coordinate 836, forward strand.
TTGTGTTGCCATGCTGCCAGCAGTATTTCTTCTTTACTAAAGAAACCTGCAAAAGGAGGTACACCTGAAATGGCAAGGCAGGCTATTAAAAAAGTAATATGGGTGATGGGCAAATATTTTCTAAGTCCACCCATATCTTTCATTTCGTTGCTGTGAATAAAGTGAATAACAGAACCAGCACCGAGAAATAATAAGGCTTTAAATATCGCATGCGTAAAAAGGTGAAACATGGAGGCTGTGTATCCTGCACCCAGGTTAGAATAATCAAGACTACCCCCTATTAAATTGCTACCAGAAACACCGAGTGAAAACATCATAAAACCTATCTGCGACATCGTAGAATAAGCCAATACTCTTTTGATATCTGTTTGTGTACAAGCTACTACTGCAGCAAATAGTGCAGAGATAATTCCAACATACATTACTACATGCATTGCACCATTACTCATGTTAAAAACCGGAAACATTCTGGCCACCAGGTAAACACCTGCTACTACCATGGTGGCAGCATGTATCAATGCAGATACGGGTGTAGGGCCTACCATCGCATCGGGCAACCAAATATGTAATGGAAACATGGCGCTCTTTCCGGCTCCGCCGATAAATATCAATATCGCACCCCAGGTTAATGCAGAGGCTCCAAGAAACATAGAAGTATAAGCAGTATGCAGTTCATGACTACCGTCAATTGTTAACCTTTCAATGAGTGTATTAAAATCCAACGTCTCTGCATGAAAAGATAAGATCAATATACCAATCAAAAAACCAAGGTCTGCAAAACGGGTAACGATGAATGCTTTTTTACATGCCGCAACGGCGGGCGGCTTGTCGTAATAATAACCAATTAGCAGGAAGGAAGAAACACCCACCAGTTCCCAGAAAATATACATCTGAAAAATATTGGAAGCCATCACTAACCCAAGCATTGAAAACGTAAATAACCCAAGAAATGCGAAATAGGCAGGGAATCTTTCTTCGCCCTTCATGTAACCCAAACTATAGATATGCACCATCAACGAAATAAAACTAACTACCACCAGCATCATTACCGAAATAGGATCCAGCAGGATACCCATATCAATGGAAACGCCAGGTGAAAATTGAAGCCAGGTACACTGCAGTGCAGTAAATTTTTGATACACCCCGTTCACTTTGCCATAGTCGAAAAAATATCCGTAAGCGGTATACAACGACAATGCTGCTGACACAAGCAATAAAGAGGTTCCAATGATACCCGATGCATTTCTTATGTGCGTTCTTCCAAAAATACCGAGCAGTAAAAAGCTGGCCAATGGCAACAAAGGAATCAGCAATAAAGTCAATGCTGAACCCTTTCCGGAAGGAAGAATCTGGAGCAATGGTATTTGTAAAAATTCATTCATAATATAATTGTCGTTCTTTATTATCTGTGTTTAAAAACACATAAAACAACTTTTAAAATTTCATTTCTTCAGCATTTTCAACATCAATAGATTGATGGCTTCTGTAAAAATTAATGATGATGGCTATTGCAACTGCAGCCTCTGCCGCTGCGATAGCGATCACAAAAATTGAAAAGAATAATCCATCCATTTTGTGTGGCCATAAATATTTATTGAACGTAATAAAATTCAGGTTCACACTATTCAACACCAGCTCAATACTCATCAGCATTGTAATGAGGTTTCGCCTGGTAAAAAAACCAAACACACCAATAAAAAATAGTGCGGCACTGATGACCAATAAATGATATAATCCAGGTTCCATCATAATGTTGCGGGTTTAGAACGTAAAGCAATTACAATACATCCAATCAATGCCGCCAGCAATAACATACTTACCACTTCAAAAGGCAATGCAAATCCATTTTCTCCTACGCCCAGCATGCGATCGCCGATATTAGAAACTGTGGGTAATACAGTTTGGCCGCTTGTATTTTTAAATGAATACTGGTACAATTGCAGCATCGTTAGGGCAAAGCCGCAAAAGGCTGCCAGCGCTGAAAATACCTGTCGTCCGATTTTTTGTTTGGGTAATAAATCGCCTGCCTGTTGGGTTAAAAAAATGGAAAAAATGATTAGTACAGTAATTCCGCCAACATACACCACTATCTGAACCGCGGCAACAAAATCGTACTGCATCCAAAAATAAAGTCCTGCAATTCCGATTAAAGAAAACAACAGAAAGATAGCAGCACGAAATATCTGCCTGGTGGTAACTGCAAGCACCCCGCTCACCAAGGTAAGTGCCGCCAGCATGTAAAATATTAAGGTTGATCCGCTCATTTAAAGGTTGTTATTTCAGGTTTTGAATACTGCTTCTAAATTCGACGGGCTTCGCCCATCGTTAGTATATACTGCCCTTTCAGTGCTTTCACCCTGTCAGGCAAATGCATCTCAAAATCTAAAAATCAGACATGATGAAATCAGGCATCAACCATGTTAAATTACTCAACACCCTCTCTTATCTTCGAACCTGGTTTATTTAAAATCTTTGTCAGGTCGGCCCTGTTGTACACGCTGTGTTCAAATGTTTGCGCCATTTTGATAGCATCTGTGGGGCATGCTACCACACATAAATTACACATGGTACACAGTTCAAGATGGTACACAAACTTATCAATCGCTTTTTTCTTTTTGCCTTCGGGTGTAACATCAAATTTAGTAATGATCTTAATGGTTGCATTGGGACAAGCCAGTTCGCAGGCAGTACAACCCGTACAGGCATGTTCATTATTTTCATCATGCGTCATCACCACTTCTCCTTTAAATCTTTCAGGAAAAACAAGGGTTGCTCTATTATCCGGATATTGTTCTGTAATGATTTCTTTATGGTGTGTAAAATAATACAATGTACGCCGAAGGCCAACCAGTAAAGATTTAACGCCAAAAAAAACGTCGCGGAGATAAGCAGCCCCCCTACCCCCCAAGGAGGGATTTTTAGAAGAGTTTTTATATTTTGAAATTTTATTCATTGCCTTTTGTATAACCTTTATTTTTTTTCAATAATATTAAACATTCCCAATCCTAAAACCTCTGCATTTCTATCCTCCCCCTTGGGGGAGTTAGAGGGGGCTCCTGCATTTCAGTTCTCCCACTTGGGGGGGTGGGGGCTGCTTTAAAAATACCACCCCAAAATTGCCATTACCGTTACCAGCAAAATATTAAACATGCTGATGGGTAATAAATATTTCCATTCCAGGTTTAGCAATTGGTCAATGCGCAATCTTGGAAAAGTCCACCTGAACCACATGATTAAAAAGATCAGGAAAAATGTTTTTCCAAAGAACCAGAGACTGGAGGGAATAAAATCCATCACATGGTTAAAGCCCTCCCAATGGCCGATATGAAAAGGCATCCAGCCACCTAAAAATAAAGTGGCACCGATTGCGCAAACAATAAACACATTGATATATTCTGCTAAAAAAAACAAGGCGAATTTCATCCCCGAATATTCTGTGTGAAAGCCAGCAGTGAGTTCTGATTCTGCTTCTGCCAAATCAAAAGGCGCCCGGTTGGTTTCTGCAGTTACTGCTATTATAAATATCACGAAAGCAATGATCACAGGGATATGTCCTTTAAAAATCCACCAGCCATCGGCCTGCGACAATACAATTTCATTCAGATTTAAACTGCCTGCTAATATCACCACACTAAGAATAGATAAGCCCGCCGACAATTCATAGCTCACAATCTGTGCGCCGCTGCGGATGGCACCCATCAATGAATATTTATTGTTACTGGCCCAGCCCGCCATCAAAATACTGATGACCATAATAGAAGATATTGCAGATACATACAGTACCCCAATATTCATATCCCACAATTGAAAATCTTTTGCGAAAGCAATAGGTGCCATTAATAACATGGATACGATGATGGCAATGAACGGTGCCAGGTTAAACAAAAATTTATCCGCTCCATCTGGTGTCATTCCTTCTTTCACCAGCAGTTTCAATGTATCAGCCAATGATTGCAACATACCGCCGGGTCCAACCCTGTTGGGTCCGAGCCTTATCTGTATCCATGCGGCTACCCTTCTTTCCATCAGCACCAAAACCAATCCCAGTATGGCAAACAAACTTATAACACCTACGCCGGCAATTACCATTTCAATCACCATTGTCCAGGTAGGATTAAAGATGCTTCTTAACCAGGTATCTATAAATTTCGATATAGAAGAAAAACTCAACATAAAGCCCCCCCACCCCCCAAGGGGGGATTGAAGAAAAACTCAGCACTCCCACCCTCCAAAGGGGGGATTGAAGAAGAGTCTTTATAATTTGAAGAGTTATTCATAATTTAAAATGTTATACGTTTTTATTTTTTTTTTAACAAAATCAAACATCAACTCCGCATCCATCTTCTCCATTTCCTTTCCCTTGGGGAGGAAAGGTGGGGCCGCTTTTACCTGTCAATATCCGGTATCACCAAATCCAACGTTCCCATCATTGCTACAAGGTCGCCCAATTTACTGCCTCTTGCCATATGATCCAAAGCCGACAAATTTGAAAATCCCGGTGAACGGAATTTGATTCTGTATGGCGTAGTGCCACCTTCACTTACAAGGTACACCCCAAATTCTCCTCTTGCTGTTTCTACCCGCTGGTAAAATTCGCCTTTGGGTAATTTCAACACGGCTTTTGTTTTTGCCTGAAAGTCACCTTCGGGTATATTGTCTACCAATTGTTCTATGATCCTGATGGATTGGTTCATCTCTCTTATCCTTACCATGTATCTTGCAAATGAATCACCCTCTGTTTCCAGTATTTCATCAAACTCCAGTTGATTGTAAATTTCATACGGATATATTTTTCTTATATCGCAGCTAACACCGCTACCCCTTGCTGTTGGCCCTGTGCAGCCAAATGAAATTGCATCTTCTGCAGATAAATAACCCACATCCTTCATTCTGTTTTGAAAAATGATATTGCCGGTAACCAGCTCATCATACTCGCTGATTTTTGATTTATATAATTTAATAAAATCTTTTATTCTTCTTTGAAAGTTGGGATGAATATCCTGCATTACCCCACCTGGCACCATGTAGTTCATAGTAAGCCTTGCGCCACAGGTTTCTTCCATTATATCATTGATGGTTTCTCTTTCTCGGAAAGCATGGAAAAAGGGCGTGAATGCACCAAGGTCCATTGCCATAGCACCCCACCACAATTCGTGCGAAGCAATCCTTGTCAGTTCATCCATCAATACACGGATCACCTGTGCACGGGACGGTATTTCTATTTGCAAACCTTTTTCTACACAAAGCGCACAGGCATGATTATTTATGTGGGAAGAAAGATAATCCATGCGGCTGGTAACATATATAAACTGACGATAGGTAAGGCTTTCGCACATTTTTTCAATAGAGCGATGGATATAGCCAAGATGCGGTTCTACCTTTTTGATGGTTTCGCCATTGATAGTAATCACGAGGTGCAATACGCCATGCGTGGCAGGATGTTGTGGCCCCACATTGATGATGATATCGCCTTCTGCTGTTCTTCCTATTTCTTCAACCATACCCTATTCCCTAAATGGAAACTTTTAAATTTTGTTATACAATTTAGTTTACCCTTTTCTATTTATATATGTATTAAATTCTTACAATTTTATCATATTCACCGGGTCTTCAAAATTCTTTAGCATAGGTCTTTTCCCTTCCCATCCATCCGGTAAAATCAGCAGCCTTAAATCCGGATGATTGATAAAATTTACTCCAAACATTTCATACACTTCCCGCTCGTGAAAATTAGCGGTTTGCCAGATATCGCTGACCGATGCTATTGATGGATCAACAACATCCAGCGTTGATTTTATTACAATGTTATGTCGGAATTTTGTTGAGTCAAGATGATACACCATTGTAAGGTGTGTCTTCCAGTCTATGCAGGTAACACAAAAAAGAAAATCGAAAAATAACAATGCATCCTGCCTTAGCTTTGTTGCCAATGAGTGCCAGTCATCAGGCGCTACATTAATAGTCAGCCACTCACCACCTTCTTCAAAAGTGGCTGTGGGCAATAGTTCTGTAATTTTTTCTTTAAGTGCTTCGTTGATCATAATTATCTTTCAGATAATGGACGTTCAATAAATTCAATCTATACTCTCCTGTTTATTTTACTTCTTTTATCTGTTCTCTTGTTAACCCATTTTTAATTTTTTCCTGTAGACTGATCAATGCGTGCAACAAAGCTTCTGGTCTTGGCGGGCAACCAGCCACATATACATCCACCGGTATGATATGATCGGCACCTTTTACAACTGAATAAGTATTATAAAAGAAAGGCCCGCCACTGATGGCACAGGCACCCATTGCAATCACATACTTCGGGTCGCCCATCTGATCGTACAATCTTTTTAAAACGGGGCCCATTTTATTTACGATGGTACCTGCTATAATTATTACATCGGCCTGCCGTGGTGAGGCCCTGGCTACTTCAAATCCAAACCTGGAGAAATCATATTTGGCAGCGGCAACAGACATCATTTCTATACCACAACAACTGGTGGCAAAAGTAAGTGGCCATAAAGAATTGGATCTTGCCCAGTTGATTATTTCATCCAGTTTGCTTAGCACAATACCACCACCCGGTGTATCATGCACCTGGCCGGGGAAAGCCCCCCCACCCCCAAAGGGGGGATTTGAAGAATAGCCTGCGTTATTTGAAATGTTGCTCATTTATGTAAGTGTACAATTTTTTAATTTAACTATTCATCAGCATCATAATATATCAATTTGAAAGTTCATGCATTTCTGTTCTCCCCCCTTGGGGGAGTTAGAGGGGGCCGGCCTTCTTACATCCACTTCAACGCTCCCTTTTTATGGGCATATAAAAACCCCATGAACAGTATAAAAAAGAAAACAATAATCTCTACAAACGCCATCCAGCCTACTTTTTTTGCTACTACTGCCCAGGGAAACAAAAATACCAGTTCAACATCAAATATTAAAAATATCAGGGCAAATAAATAATAGCCTACATTCATTTGTGTCCATGTTTTGCCATGCGTTGGTATACCACATTCGTATGGTTCCCCTTTTTGTTTATTGGTAGTGGCTTTTGTTACAATTTTAGCAATTAAAATAGCAATAGTAGAAAATGTTAATGCTGCAAGAATCAAAACAATCATCGAAGAGGCTCCCATACAAGATCAATTAATTGAAGAAAGATTTAAAAATACAAGTTAGGAAAAAATAACTATACCGATATCGTACTAATCATAAGTATAAGTGATAATTGTCCTGTTGTGCTTTAGGACATTTTCCCAGTAAAGTTTTAAGAAGATACTACCCGTAAATTTCAAAATGAATATCTTTTTTATCATATCCCATCTCTGTAATTCTTTTCCTGGCCTCATCTATCATACCTTTCCAGCCGCATAAATAAAATGCAGCGGGCCGTTTATCAATACACAATAATTCATACACCGGATGCACATACCCGGTTTGCCCATCCCATAGTTCTCTCGACAAAGTGGGTATATAATTAAAACCTGGTATTTCTTGCTGCAGATTGGTCATTTCTTCAAAATATAAGAGGCTGGCTTTTGTGCGGCATCCAAATATGAGGTAAATATTTTTATGGGCCAGGTTATTATTTTTGATGTAATGAAGCATGCTTCTGAATGGAGCAATACCGGTACCGGTACAAATTAACACCAGGTCTTTATCAACAGGTTCTCTTAAATTAAATACCCCCTGTGGGCCACGGAACCGAAGTTCAGTACCAACAAATACCTCATTAAAAAGATAAGGAGTACCAAAGCCATTTTTATCCAGTACAATGATCAGCTCAAATATATTTGATTCATCAGGCCATGAGGCAATTGAATAACTACGCCAGCGCTTGTTTGGTTTTTCGTGAATGGGTAAATCCAATGTAACAAACTGGCCGGCCTTAAAATTGAGTGTTTCCAGCTCCGGTACCTGGATAAAAAAACTTCTCGTATCATCTGTTTGCTGCTCAATTTTTATCACCTTACCCGTGCGCCATGGTTCTAACGACATAATGCAATTGTTTGCAGAAAGATACAAAGAATACTCAAGGAGAGAATTATAAAACGTTATTATTTCTCCTGTTTTAAAAAGTTAGAAATCAAACACCCACTTATTAGCGCTACCTGGTAAGCGAGGTTATTGCACAAGAATCTTTTGAGTATATGAACTGTTCGCTGAAATCACTTTCAACATATAAATGCCTTTGGCAATTCCTTTAATACTAATGCTGTTGCTGGTTCCCTGAAGGGCAAAACTTTTTACCAGTTTGCCTGCGCCATCGTATAGTATAGCACTGCTGCAATTAGCACTTGCGGATATAAATACAGTTTGCTGTGTAACCGGGTTGGGATAAATTAAAATATCATCATTGCTGTTACTGAAATCTAATTTTCGTATCACTGAATAGGTAAACTTACCATCTCTTTGCAGTATTTTAATCCGGTAATAATTGACACCCTGCAAAGGAGTTGGATCTGTAAAATTATAGTTTCCTGCTACCGTATTGCCATTGGTTAGCTTTGTTCCAATGCCGGTAAAATTTCTGCCATCCCCACTTCTTTCTATTTCAAATTTTGCCGCATTTATTTCATGTTCCGTTTTCCAGCTTAGCAGGGCATTGCCAGATTGCTTTGTGGCTTCGAATGCAAATAAATTAACTGGCAATGGCTGAGTGTTGGTTGTGCCCCCGTTATTAAACCAAAACTCGCTAAAACTATTTACTGTAAACTCAGCGTAGTAGCCATTTCCATGGGGTATAATGGTTGTATTATCAGGTATAATGTATTGCATAAAACCATTGATATCATCTTCCAGTACTCCGTTTTCCTCTGCCATCAAACCACTGTATTTTGTTACGCCCAATTCGTAAGCATCTTTTGGTTTGGTGCAGGTTAAACAGCCATTAGCCTTAATCAGAGAATCTGCTTCAGCATCTGTAAAATACAATCTTACACCAACATTTCCTGTTGGCGGATTGGATGGATGAATAACATAATTTCTGTCTAAATAATATTGATTGTTACTGTTTCTTACGCTTGCTGTTGGGTTGGGATAAAGTGTAATATCGACCCTACCCAGATCCTGCCCATATGGGTTTATTTCTGCCGTTGTATACCATGGCCCGGCAGACTGATTACCTGAATTGAACGGCACCCAATTATTACCCGCAACAGAAGGCACACTGGTAGTTGCAACCGGAGAGTTAGCGGGGACAAGACTTTTTTCATGTATGCTGATATCATCAATACCTACACCTTCCATGGTTACGCCTGCATCACTGCTCAATACAAATCTGAAGCGTATATTCATTCCTGTTACCGGCAGATCAATACTGGCAACATGCCATTTGGTGTTCGAAACACTCCAGTTATTTAATACATTATCATACCAATGGATACCATTTATTGTATCACCCAATTTTTTCCACACAATACCATCGGTAGAATATTCAACCCAGGTATAATCATAATCCTGTTCTACCTGAAAAATATGGCTGAACGACAAAACTGGTTTCTTTAACCCGCTTACATCAAAACAGGGAGAATATAAATAAGACGTTTCATTGTTATTGTAGTTGCCCGTTAGGTTGGTAGCCCATACTTTGTTACCATTGGGGGCTTTGCTGATGATTGTTTTTGAAGGAGTGCCCCATTGCCAGCTTGTATTGATTCCCTTTGTATAAAAATTACCATCACTGTTTTCAAAACCCTGCAGGTAAGGATAACTATTGATGACTGGTGAATTATGAAAACTGTAATTTAAAATGCTGTCGTTGGCAGCATAACTATCGCCGGCATAATGTATCCAGGTGTTGATGCTGTAATCAATGTATGCAGACAAATCGGCTGTTTTTGTGAACGTGTAATCCAGACTTTGGTTGGCAGCAATTGCAGGAATAATTTCGGTAACTATTGCCCCGCCATTTACCTGGTAACTAACACTAACATTATTAAGGCTGGTATTATTAAAGTTCTTTATTGTAACGCTTACTGCATTAATTGCTGAAAGGCTGCAGCCGGTTCTGTCAGGCGAGTTAATTTTTTTGAGTTCCAGATCATTAAACACCTGGTTTACCTCCAGGTCATCAAAAGTATAGCCATCATCAATATCAATTAACGGGGCAACATCATTGGAAGAAGTATTGCCTTCCTGGCCTATTTTTATCTGAAAAGTTTCAGTAATATTTTGTGCGGGCAATGCTTTGTTCAGCACTTCATTAATATTGATCAGGCCATGTTTCCAATGCCCAAGATCGGCCTGGTTAATAAATAAATCGTACCCTTGTACCCATGCATCATTTTCGCTGCCCCTTATCCAGATTTTATTACCGGCATTGTTTGCCTGACCATGATTGAAATAATAAAAATCAAACCTCATTTGATCTGCTGCATAAGCAACGAGATTGTAATTTAAAGTAAGTGAGTCAACATTATTGAAACCACTGTAAGGCGATTGATCCAGCGTTAAACTACGGTTGCCTGTTCGTGCAAACCCTGTGTTTACAAAGGTTCTGGCCCTTCCTCTATTGGTGCTGGCACTAAAATCAATGTATTTGTTTTCGCTGATGGCCATTGTTGGTTTTATAAAATCAGCATCGGCCATTAATTCAAATCCTTCTATAACCGGCATTGCTGTTATAGGATCGTTGTTAATTGATTTTACAGTTTTGTATGCCGTATCATTTCCGTGATTACCATCGGCAGCAAGCGAAACCCAGGCTTTAAAATTATACTTGTATCCAGCGGCAATTACAGGATAAGAACCGGTAAAAGTATAGGTGTATGTGTTACCGGGTGCAATCAAAGTATTAACTGTTTCTGTCACTGTTGTTCCGCCATAATTATACGATACATCAAAAGGACCTGTTACAGCAACAGCACCCAGATTTTTGATCAATATTTTTACCGGTGCCGTAGCATTGTTTGCAGTTGCAAAATGTTGCCTGGCTGTATTGGGGGTTAAAATACTATCTGCTTTAATATCATTGTTAAATGTACTGAGCGTACATGCGCCACTGTTAGGAACTGCTTTTACAGATAAAGAACGCCTTCCCAAAAAAGCTCCGTTTTTTGCTGCAACGCCCAGCCATACCGTAACATTTTTATCAAGCCCTTTTAGCAGGAAAGAATTAATATTTGTATTGTCAATTACTTTCATACTGTCGCCGGTTAACTGCAATACATCGTAGGAGGTTGCACCAGTTACAGCAGTCCAGTTTAATTGCACTGCACCTTCGCATACATTGGTTGCAGTTAAAACTGGTTGCCCTAAAATATTAAAAGTAAAATTGCTTTGCCCTGTAAGTGAGGTACTGTTTCTGCTTACCCGTATTATACCATTGCTTGTAATGCCCACTGGCACTGTCCATGCATACAATCTGCTCGTGGCAGGCACATTGTTATTGATAGTTGTCCAGCTTGCGCCATTGTTATCAGAATAGTCAATTGTAAACGCATTGTCTTCGTTGCCATAGGCCTGCCAGCGAATATTTTCAATTTCACCTGGCACCAGCGTTTCGCCTCCGGAAGGATATTGAACCTTCACTTCATTGGGCACCATTTCATAACTCAGCACATATTCCTGCGGACCATAAGGAACCGAAAACCCGGCTACATTAATGGTATAATTTCCTGTAACGGGATTTTCGATAACTACCTGCTCAATATTATTAACATGGTCAGGGCCTTCTACAGCAACATTGTTCACTGCGGCAGGTGAAGGATTTAAAACCAAAGGATAATGCAGTATTGCAGAAGGAGTGTTAACAGTGAGGTCCAGATCGTTTACCAATGCTGTTGCGGCATTTGTTGCTGCGGCGGTATCTGCCCAATACAACATTACCTTTAAACGCCTTGTGTTTACAGGTATAGCAATGGTTTGAGCCGCATTACCACCATTGATAATTGTATTGATACTATAACGGTTTTGTTCCAATGCATCTATGGCACCCGCAGCCTCCAGCATACCAAAACCAAATGTATAATCAGGCCCGGGGTTGCCAAGGTCTTCGGCAGTATTACACACCAACGTTTTCATCAATGCTGCCGAAGGATTGTTACCTCCATTCAATTGCCTGTACCTTTCATACAGTAAAGAAAGCGCACCGGTAACTGCCGGGGCGGCCATGCTGGTACCATAATCAGCCCCGTATTTATTATTAGCTTTTGTTGAAACCACCGCCCAGCCATTGGCTGTAATTTCAGGTTTAATGCGTCCGTCGTTAACAGGGCCACGGCTGCTAAAATTTGCAATGCTGTAATCTCTTGCATTCATAGCGCCTACTGTCAATACATTTTTAGCAGACTGCCAGCCGGATTTTACAGTGCCAAAAGATGCAGGGAAAGCAGCACAGGATAAAGTTCCATCATTGCCTGCGGCTACAACATGCATTAGTTGTTTGTATTGTCTTGTTTGATGATCAATATAATTACTCAGTACATCATACACTCCTTCGCCAGGGCAATCGTCTTCTGCAGAATAATAAGAATTGTTGCTGAGCACCATATTATTGTCAGTAATATAGGTTGGCGCATTGGTAATAACATCGCTAAAAAACTGGTTGATGATGGTGGCTTTGGGCGCCATACCTTTGTATTTAACATTGATAATACCAGCTCCGGCTGCGGTACCAGATACATGCGTTCCATGATCGCCGGGTATCCATGGCGTTCGTGAAATCAGTCTTCCTGAAAAATCAATGTGAGTGAAAATATCTGCATTGTCGCCTATACCGATTGTAACGCGTTTTCCATTCAGATTTTTTCCATTTAGTGCATTCAGGTTTTCTACACCGTGTACTGCACGGCTGTTATAATTAAGCGGTTTATCATGTACAGTTTGCAAACCAATGCTGCTGATAAATGGCCATGCAGCAATCACATTAATCAGTTGTTTATCCGCCTCAATAAAAATAATATTTGTTGCATTATATTTTGTGTTAACCA
>JAYUBR010000878.1:0-1248 GCA_043740775.1 Ferruginibacter sp.
AATGGGTTCAGGTATTTGTTATTTTTTACAAATGATCTGCTTCCATCATAGCTTACTGACTGCCTGCCCGATTTACCTTTTTTTGTTGTTATTAAAACAACACCATTGGAAGCATTCACGCCATAAATCGCTGCACTTCCATCTTTCAAAAATTCTATTGATTCAATATCATCAGGATTAAGTCCCGCAAAACCGCCACGTCTTACTCCATTGAGTTCATTGGCAATTCCGCTGTTACCTGGTTCAAGCTCTCCGTAAGGGGTAACCGCACCATCAATTACCACCAATGGGTTACCTCTGCCCCTGATTGAAATATTAATGTTACCGCCCGGTTCTGCACTCTGTTGAACGGCCTGCACACCGGCTGCTCGTCCAAAAACGAGTTGTGCTACAGAACTGCTGGCAGCTTGCGGAACTGACTTAGCATCAATTTTTGCAATGGAGGTAGTAAGATTTTTTCTTGCAGTAGTTCCATATCCAACTACCACCACTTCGTTCATCATTGAGGTGGTTTCGTTGAGATTTACGTTTACGATAGAAGAAGAGCCAACTCTAATTTCTTCTGCCTGGTATTGAGTAGAAGTAAACACAAGTATATCACCGACAGACGCTTTGATACTGTATTCTCCTTTTTCGCTGGCAGTTACCCCCGATTTTGATTTGCCTTTTACAATTATCGTCGCTTTCGGAATTGGATTATTGGATGCATTAGTTACTTTCCCTGTAACTATAATCTGCGCAGAAACTACGACAGAAGAAAGCAGCACAAAAATGATAAATAAAGGTTTTAAACAATTGTCTAATGACCATTCTTTTTTGACTTTTTTTCTCATACAGAATTTTTTAAAGTTTAGTAATCGTTAATAAGAAGATGATTTACACAGTTTAGTTTTAATTGATGGCCATTGCCCGGCCTTACTAATTAGAACAAATCTACCCGGCCTGCGGCTTAACCCTTTATCCTATCCATCATAAGTTTGTTTCTATTCGTCATTCTTTTATTGCATGTACTTTTGAAACAATCTTTTGCTTTATCTTACCATTATGATCACCTATCTGGAGTATATCTTTTTTTGCAATGCATCCAGATTGCTGTTGTTACTACTTATTTGTATTTGCTATATCTGCCCGCTACCATTTAATACGACTGCTCAGATACCCTCTGTTAACTTCAGGCATATCAAAAGCGAAAACGGACTATCAAATAGTACGATTGAAACAATTTTGCAGGATAGCCGGGGCTTTATG
>JAYUBR010000879.1:0-1247 GCA_043740775.1 Ferruginibacter sp.
CAGAGAGATTGTATCTTTTTGCCAGTGTAATAATGAGGGGAACCATCAGCACAAAACCAACATTATAAAACAAAGGAATGCCCACCACAAATGCGGTTAGTACAAGTGCCCACATAATATATTTTTTGCCAAAGGCCTGCATAAGGCTAGTGGCAATTTTTTGCGCTGCGCCACTATCGGCCACCAGTTTACCCAGCATGGCTCCCAGCCCCAGTATAATGATTATAGAGCCCAGTAAATCGCCGATACCCTTTTGCAGCGAACCGGTAATGGCCGTAATGTTCATGCCATTGAACAGACCAATTAAAATAGCCACAATAATAAAAGCAAGAAACGCATTGAGCCTTGCCCAGGTAATTAATACAACAAGCAACGCAATGCCAAGCAACAGTATAAGTAATGACATAATTTTTTTTGCTGAAAAATAAAGATAGCAAAAAAGACATCAGCATTTTGCGAATGAATTAACGTAGTTCGTAAACAAAGAATTGACAGGCGTTATTGCATTGCATTTTTTCGACAGGACAAAACGATCAAAATCAGCTTTTACCTCAACTCCTATTTCGTCGCAACATTTTACCCACTTATCTCATTTGCAAAATTTAAGCGTATTGCAGGAGTAGTTTTGTGAACAAATAATATAATTGTTATGAAAAAGATTCTTTTACTACTTGCAGTAATTATTTATACCTGCAGTGCAATGGCTCAAATGCCAGGTGGTATGCCAGGCAACGGAATGGGGCCTGGTAACATCGGCCACGTGTACGGTAAACTAATGGATACTGATAGCAAACCTGTAAATGGTGCGTCAGTAATGCTGATGCGTAAAAAAATGGACAGCGCTACAAAAAAAATAAAAGAGGTGTTGGTGAAAGCTATGATCACCAAAGCCAATGGCGATTTTAGTTTTGACGAACTGCCTGTTATGGGCGGCTTTCAGTTAAAAATAAGCAGCAGTGGTTTTAAAGCAACTGAACAGGCAGTTTCATTTATGCCAAAGATGGAACCTGGTGCAGCCAGACCTGCCGCAGGTGCAATGCCTTCTTTTGATAAGGACCTGGGCAATATAAAACTAACCACCGATAGCAAACAATTACAGGATGTTACTATTACTTCAGTAACTCCTCCGATAAGATTATCTGCTGATAAAAAAATATTTAATGTTGAAAAAAATATTATGAGTGCAGGTGGAACCGGTTTGGATGTAATGCGCAATGTACCTTCTGTAAATGTTGATATTGACGGCA
>JAYUBR010000880.1:0-1246 GCA_043740775.1 Ferruginibacter sp.
AACTAAATTGTAAAACCGATGTAACCGAAATAAATGGCGAAGGTAAATTTTTGCTGCCTGGCGTTATTGATGACCAGGTTCACTTTAGGGAACCAGGTCTTACGCAAAAAGCTACTATTTATACAGAAAGCAAAGCCGCTGTGGCTGGAGGTGTTACCAGTTTTATGGAAATGCCCAATACGGTTCCCAATGCTTTAACCATCGAATTATTGGAAGATAAATACAGCATCGCTGCGCAACACTCGCTGGCCAATTATTCATTTTTTATGGGCGTTAGCAATACCAATGCAGAGGAGGTTTTAAAAGTAAATAAATTAAAGGAAAATATTTGTGGTATAAAGATTTTTATGGGTGCCAGTACCGGCAATATGCTGGTTGATAATTATAGCACGCTGGAAAAAATTTTCCGGGAAACTGAACTCCTCATTGCCACCCATTGCGAAGATGAAAAAATTATAAAGGAAAATTACCAACGTTTAAAAAAAGAAAAAGGCATTTTAACTGCTGCGGATCATCCATTAATCAGGGATGAAAATGCCTGTTATGAATCATCGCTCTCTGCCATACAGCTTGCTAAAAAATACAACAGCCGCCTGCATATTTTACATATCAGCACAGAAAAAGAATTACAATTGTTTGGCAATATGTTTCCTTTAAAACAAAAAAGAATTACTGCGGAAGTATGTGTACACCATTTACATTTTACGGCAGATGACTATACACAACTGGGTTATAAAATTAAATGTAACCCCGCCATCAAAGCGCCGCACAATAAAGTGGCTTTATGGAAAGCCTTGCTGGACGACCGTTTAGACGTTATTGCCACGGACCATGCCCCGCATTTATTAAGTGAAAAAGAAGGAGAGTATGAACAGGCCCATGCAGGCCTGCCGCTTGTACAACACCCTCTGTTATTGATGTTGCATTATTACCTGCAAGGCAACATTTCGATAGAAAAAATTGTTGAGAAAATGAGTCATGCGGTTGCGGATTGTTTTGGCATACGGGAACGGGGGTACATCAGGGAAGGATATTTTGCCGACCTGGTGATGGTTGATATGAAGCAGCCTTCTACTGTAACCAAAGAAAATATTTTATACAAATGTGGCTGGAGCCCGCTGGAAGGTTTTAGTTTTCCGGCAACCATTACCCATACTTTTGTAAATGGTAAAATGGTGTATGGAAAAGGTGTATGGGATGAATCTGTAAAGGGGCAAAGGTTGAAGTTTAAGACCCCGCACCCCCC
>JAYUBR010000881.1:0-4392 GCA_043740775.1 Ferruginibacter sp.
CCAGGTACAGGGAAAATCTTTTGGAGGTATTACAATACAACATGCAGACCGTATGTGGAATTCAGGTGTGGTTGGTTTGCCTAATACAAAAAACGGAAAAGATTGTGAACTGATACTGGCAGTGTGTGATGATATGTGTGCCAAAGGAATTACAAGATATTTTATTGAACAATTTTCGCTCTCAATTGTGTTAGAAAAAACCTATGGTTTGGCAGAGGCTAAATCTGCAATTGTACATTACTGGTCGGCAAAAGATTTATGGGACAAGCATATAAATAATTTTTTTATAGAAGCCTATTTTGCGCAATGGGATTATGAAAAAATAATTGAACAAATGAAATTATTTGATACTTCAGCCACTCCCTTTTACCAACAGGTAAAAAATACCAACCTTCGTTTGAAGGTGTTACTGGATAAAGTATTTCCCAATACAAACCTGCAATATTTACCGGAAAAATAATGTTAAAAAACAACTTCCTCCTGAATCCATTTCCATGTTCTGATAATGCCTTCAGAAAGACAGATGGTGGGTTGAAACCCGATTTCTTTTTTCGCTTTGGATATATCTAAAATATTTACCGGAACATCAAAACTTCTGGAAGGTTTATAATCCACTTCTACCGAAATACCAAGCCCGGTATTTATTGCTGCAACAATATCATTTAATGAGTAACCCTTTCCACCGCCGATATTATAAATGGATTTTTCTTTTACCTGCATCAATGCATTTAGTACAGCGGTAGCAACGTCTTTAACATACACATAATCCCGTACAACAGAACCATCTCCCCATATTTCAATTTTCTTTTGTTGTAAAATATTTTTAAGCCATACACCAATTACACCCTGATTTTTATACAGGTTTTGTCTTTCGCCATACGCATTTGAAACACGTAAAATTGTATACTTAATATTGTGTGTGTAGTTGTAAAGGTGAAGCAATTTTTCCATGGTTAACTTACCTAAACCATAATTGGATATTGGATTGAGGCCATGTAATTCAGTAATGGGAATTTGATCTGGTATTCCGTAAACAGTACCTCCGGATGAAATAAATATAAATTTATTAACCTTATAATCTATGCACTTTTCAATCAAATTAATATTGCCGGGGATATTGCTCGAAAATTCATACGCCGTTGCTCCTTTGGTTTGTTTAGGTACAGTAGACCATGCCAAATGAATGACTGCATCACAGCCTGGTAATGCCTTTTCCAAAATATCCGTTTCGCCAAAATCGCCCTGGTAATAGGTGATTTGATTACTAAGCTTTTCCAGGTAAACAGGTAATTGCCTGCCATTGGCAATTACCAGCACTTCATGGCCATTCAGCAACAAAGCTTCTACTACAAATGATCCAATAAAACCGGTTCCACCAGTTACTAATACTTTCATTGCTAACAATTATAATTCAAAATTGATACATATATTTTGGCAGGCTTTACCCACCCCATCCTTCCCTGTCTAAGCTTCTGTATTGAATCGCTTCGGCAAGATGTTCTGCTTTTATATCTTCACTTCCAGAAAGGTCCGCAATGGTTCTGCTTACTTTTAAAATCCTGTCATAAGCCCGTGCAGATAAATTTAATTTTTCCATGGCTATCTTTAATAAATGCTGACTGGCGGTATTGATTACACAAATTTCTTTCAGCATTTTGCTGCTCATTTGTGCATTGGCATACACTCCATCATTGTCTTTATATCTTGCTTCCTGTATATCCCTTGCTTTAATAACCCGTTCCCTAATGGACTCACTTTTTTCAAATTGCCGGGTGCTGGATAGTTCACTAAAGGCTACCGGGGTTACTTCTACATGCAGGTCAATCCTGTCGAGCAAAGGGCCTGAAATTTTATTTAAATATTTTTGCACTGCACCTGGCGGGCAGGTACATGGTTTTTCAGGATGATTAAAATAGCCGCAGGGGCAGGGGTTCATACTAGCGATGAGCATAAAACTTGCCGGAAATTCGAGCGCTATTTTTGCCCTGCTGATAGTTACTTTTCTTTCTTCCATTGGCTGCCGCATTACTTCCAGCACGGCTCTTTTAAATTCAGGTAGTTCATCTAAAAATAATACGCCGTTGTGTGCCAAAGAAATTTCGCCAGGTTGCGGATTAGTTCCACCGCCAACCAATGCAACATCGCTAATGGTATGATGTGGTGAACGATAGGGACGTTTTGAAATAAGGGTGGCATTCTCAGGCAGCTTACCGGCAACGCTGTGAATCTTGGTTGTTTCCAATGCTTCCTGTAATGAAAGCGGCGGTAGTATAGTTGGCAAACGCTTTGCCAACATGGTTTTGCCGGCACCAGGCGGGCCAATCAATATAGCGTTGTGGCCGCCGGCTGCTGTAATTTCCAATGCCCGCTTAATATTTTCCTGGCCTTTTACATCACAAAAGTCAATATCAAAATCGCTTTGTGCATACGCAAATTCTTCTCTTGTATTTACAATAACAGGTTGTAATGTAGTATCATCTTTAAAAAAATCAATCACTTCATTCAGGTGACTAACACCGTAAACGAGCAGATTATTTACCATGGCTGCTTCCCGGGCGTTTTGTTTGGGTACAATCAGGCCTTTAAAATTTTCTTTTCTTGCCTGTATGGCAATCGGCAATGCGCCCTTGATAGATCTTACGGAACCATCTAAACTCAATTCGCCCATGATGACATAATCGGTTAATTTTTTCGGATTAATCAGTTGTTCACTTGCTCCCAATGTGGCCATGGCAATGGGTAAATCAAAAGCTGTCCCGCTTTTACGGATGTCAGCGGGTGCAAGGTTTACAATCAGTCTTGTGCGGGGCATAAAGTAGCCATTGTCTTTAATAGCACTTTCTACTCTCAGTAAACTTTCTTTAACAGCGCCATCAGGAAGGCCAACGATAATTGCATCGGATTTGCCCTGGTTATTAATATTTACTTCTACTGCAATGGTAATGGCTTCTACTCCATAAACAGCACTGCCGTAAGTTTTTACCAGCATGGGTGGGTGATTAAATGTGATTGTAAAATACAATGAAAGATAAGCAATCCGTTTTTTAAAACTATTATTTTATGATGCTTTAAAACCTTCAGGTGTAAATATTTTATGTTTCGCTGATCTGCATAATTTGGAATTTGTTACGTTATAAGATAGCTATGCATGCAAAATATTGTGTATACTTATAAATAAATAACTGAGCTTTACGCATCAATACAATGGGGGCGTTGTAGTCTGATGTATTAATTTGTCCAATGAACCGACACAGTGTTTTAATAAAAAATACCTTTTTATATTCAGCAGGTCCACTGCTAAATAAAATCGTTGCTGTTATTTTAATTCCCTGCTACAGTTATCTTTTAACTACTTCGGAATTGGGATACTATAACCTTGTTGTAACAACCACAAGCCTTGTGATTACGATAGCAACCCTGAAAATATCTGATGCAGTTTACCGGTGGTTCATTGACAGTGCAGGCGATGCCAAAAAACAAATAGCGGCCATAAGCAATAGCCTTGTAATTATAATCGGTGATGTTTTCTTGGTGGCTGTTTTTTTGCACTACTTCCCTCCAGGTTTAACCTTCAATATAAAAGTTTTGTAAATGCATATATCAGTACGTTTATTTTATTCAATTATTTGCAGCAGGTTTTGTGGGGATTGGGATACGTAAAAATATATTCCTGGTCTGCAATTGTTAACTGTTTATTGCTGGTATTATTCAATGTTGTATTTGTATGGATGTTAAAGTATAAACTGAGTGGTGTATTGCTTTCAGTAATAAGCGCCAATATTTTAAGCATCGTTATTACGGTTTTCGCAGTGCGGATTTTTAAATACCTGCAGCCTGGTGCTGTAAATAAAACAGAGATGGCCGGGATGGCCAAATACACGACGCCATTGATATTTAATGCAATTAACTGGTGGCTGATGGGGGGCTTCGACCGTTATATAATAGTATCTTTTCTTGGTCTTCAGTATAATGGCATTTACGAAGTGGCCAATAAATATGCAGCCATTTTATTCTACTCAATTCCTTTTTTATCCCTCCCTGGCAGGATTTTATTTTAACAAAAAAAGTAACCATTGACAAGAAGCCCTACTTCAATAAATTTTTCAACAGTTATATTATTCTGCAGATGAGCATGGTGATATTTTTGACTGCGATATCAAAATTTGTAATGCAGTATTTTATTGATGCAAAATTTATGACTGCATTAAACTACATGCCGCTGCTGATACTGGCATCTGCTTTTTTAGCATTCAAATCGTTTCTTGGTGCCTTTTTTTATTGGAACAAAATACCAGCATCATTTTTAAAACAACCCTTGCCGGGTGTATTGTAAATGTGGTAGTATGTCTTGTTTTAATTCGGCCAATTGGCCTTTACGGATGCGCAACAGGA
>JAYUBR010000882.1:0-1244 GCA_043740775.1 Ferruginibacter sp.
TTCTAATATAGGAGCGAGAGTTGATACCCGTAATTTATTTATTGCCGCAAGGGATTACATTTATAACCACCCATCGAAATTTACAACGTTATACATTCCAGCAGATACATCTGGGTTGTATTTAATAAGTTCTGCAGGAAGGTATTATATTTCTGATAGTATCTTATTTAACAAATCTATAAAAATACTCGGTGATGGAACGATTGGTTATCCATCTTCTAAAATAGTTTTTCCTCCAAGCACAACTGGACTTATATTCAAATCTACAGGACAATACGGATTTTCAGTTGACATACAAAATCTGGGAATTTCAAATGATTACAATCCACCGTTTAATGTTAAAAAGCACGCAATCACAACACAGGTATTAAGTCATTTCAATAATATAAATATAGAGCAATTCGATGGAGATGGGATACATATAACAGCTTGTGCTATATGGCCAGGTGGTGATAATAATAATTACGGCAATGCCGGTAGTTCAACCTTAGAGAACATTACCGCTCTGTCATGCACCAATGGGATATTCATAGAAGGGTGTGATGCAAATACTATTAGCATTTACAACTCTAATACGAGCCAGAACCGAAGGTGGGGTGTTTTTGATAATGGAATGTTAGGAAACTTTTACACTAAACCACACTGCGCCTTCAATGGTGTTCCAGCAGTGGCGGGTAATGCTGTTGTAACGTATGCAGGTAAGTGGTGGGCAGCTATTCCAGGACATGATGGGTATTTTCAGGATGCCATCGATAGTAATTTTAATAAGCAGCCAGATATATCCCCGTTATTCTGGTATGAAGTAGCAAGTATGAGTAGTACTGTATGGAATGCCACAACCAGGTATTATAGTGGTGGCCCAATAAATATACAAAACTCGAACTCTTGGAGCAATATCGTTGGTTCTTACACCGAAGGATTTCAACCGCCCATAAATCTTAACTCAAGGTCAAAAGTAGATGGTGGAGATAATGGGGCAGGCGTTGTAAATGGGGCTTATCATCAAATATTATTTGGAGCCGAGTATCTATATAATGCAGATTTGATATTGCCAAACAAGGATAAACAGCACCGCCTGAATATTGGTGAAGCCGCTGCTGACTTCTCTACTGTATTAAAGATTTATAACGACTACTCAAAATCTATAACTACAGTGCCTTTAAAAATAGAAGGAACTAACAACTCAGCTTACATTGATATTAAAAATAATTCAGGTACATCTGCTACATTTGGGTATTCGCTGA
>JAYUBR010000883.1:0-1244 GCA_043740775.1 Ferruginibacter sp.
TCAGTTGATGAGGTGCTGGAATCAGTAAAACCAGATGCAGTATTGATATTAGGTGATACAAACAGCTGTCTTTCAGTTATACCAGCCAAGCGGCGTAAAATACCTATTTTTCATATGGAGGCGGGCAATAGGTGTTTTGACATGCGCGTGCCAGAAGAGATTAACCGCCGCATTGTAGATCACACGGCTGATATAAACCTAACCTATAGTACCATTGCACGTGATTATTTACTGCGTGAGGGCTTGCCACCAGATATGGTGATTAAAACAGGCAGCCCGATGTTTGAGGTGCTTAATCATTACAAAAAAGGTATAGATAGCTCTGATGTTTTAACCCGCTTAAATTTAGAAAAACACAAGTTTTATGTGGTGAGTGCGCACCGTGAAGAGAATATTGATTCTGATATTAACTTCAATAAGTTAGTTTCAACATTAAATATCATAGCTGAAACCTATCAATTGCCAGTAATTGTATCCACCCACCCACGTACATTAAAGCGCATACAAACTACTGGTGCGGTTTTTAACCCGCATATTCAACTTTTAAAACCGCTAGGCTTTAAAGATTATAACAAATTACAATTAGACGCTAAGGTGGTGCTTTCAGATAGCGGTACAATCAACGAGGAATCATCCATTCTAAATTTTCCTGCTCTAAACCTACGTGAGGCACACGAGCGCCCTGAAGGGATGGAAGAGGCAGCAGTAATGATGGTGGGTTTAGATACATTGCGTGTAATGCAAGCATTAAGTGTTTTAGAAACGCAAACACGCGGTAACGATAGAATGCTACGTCAAGTTGCGGATTACAGCATGCCAAATGTTGCTGATAAAGTAGTGCGTATTATTCACAGCTATACAGATTATGTAAACAGAGTGGTTTGGAAGAAATGTTGAAGCGCTTACGTATATTGGTTGTGAGTCAATATTTTTGGCCTGAAAATTTTAGAATAAATGATTGGGTCGATGGGATGGTGGAACTTGGGCACGAAGTTACAGTGCTAACTAGCTTGCCAAATTATCCTGAAGGTATATTAAACGTAGACTATAAAAATAATCCTGAAAAATATACAAAATATAAAGATGTAGAGATTATTAGAGTGCCGCAAATTTTGCGAGGTAATAGTTCAATACAACTTTTTTTAAATTATATTTCTTTCGCATTTTTTGGGTCTACATTTGGTGTTTGGAAGCTACGTAAAAAAAGTTTTGATGCAAGTTTTGTTTTTGCTGTGTCACCAATT
>JAYUBR010000884.1:0-4382 GCA_043740775.1 Ferruginibacter sp.
ACCCTGCCATTCTTACACAGCATCAGCAGCAGCAAAGCTCTTCACAATGAGCTGGTACAAATCCATTTAATTCGTTTCTCACAGGAAGCTACAAGCATTCAATTTTCTTAAATATTAATGTTACAAAACAATTGCTACCATGTGGTGGTATTGATTTGACTATTTGCCAATTGTTGGATACGTCCATGAGTAAATACATCAACTCTATTGAAAATTATTTACTTCCCCAATCGATGATTTTAAAAGTGTGATGATATCAGGATATCCCAGGTCTGCATATGTACAAGATTTTTCCAACCATTTTCCTACAGCTTTATTCATGCGAATGCCAGATAAACATTTTGAGATAACAAACATACCTGACACAGCAGGAGTATACGATCCTTTTCAATATGCAATCACATGGACCGGTCAAGCGCTAAAAGCTGACTTAATGAGCGGGTACTCCGGATCACCCATATTTATTCAGGAGAAAGAATCTTTAATGTGGAGATTAGCGGGTATTTTTTCTTCTTCTAAAGATGTAGGAGATGAGAAGGTGGTCATGATAGTAATAGACTCAATTGCTTTAATGCAAAAATTAGAGCAGACCCTCATTCCATACATGAGCCAATCAGGAGTTTTGTTTATCTACTAATAAAAACCTACCTTTTAAAATAGCCCATTGTATGTAAATGCAGTCTCAATTTTGTAAACTCCATTATCCACTATTGAGATATACGGACTCAGTGCTCATTTCAAAGCTCAGTCAGGATTCAACACACCAAGCTCAGGAAGATTTTCCCATTCGTAAGGTTCGTTCTTAGGTTTTTCATCGGGTCTTGTTTTCGCAGATCGTATCGTGAATACCGGGTGATATTTTAGTTCTTCGGAAGGTATTTCAAAATTCAATATATGCCTGTAATTTTCTTCACTCAGATCGTCTTCCAGCCATTTTTTTGAGAGCTCAAAAGGCAGGAACAAGGGCATCCTTCCTTTATTGTCTCCACCATTGTGTATATCCCTCATCACACTATTGGCATTCCTGGTTATAATTGTATAGGTTGATCGCTTTATTATTTCACCAGTAGTAGCATCCTCAGATTTAAGATTTTTTTTAACTGTGTTAACACTTACTACCCTACCATTAACCTGATCATTGATAAGTGTTTTATACAATTCGTTCTTTTTAATTGTCAAGTCGGCATTCAGATGGGATGCTATGCGATGAGTACTTTTCACAATTTTTTTGTCTTTATCCCAATGCTTTTGTTCAACAGAATGTCCGGTTGATTTCATGGTTCTTTCTCCATCAACATACACTCGCAAATAAATCGGACACTTGGTTTTATCCCGATCTTTTTCATCAATGTCTTTTAATTTATATGTTTTGAGTATGAATTTAATGACAACCTTTTGCATGGTATAAATGATTCGAGGTACCGAATACGTGACGAATAAACAACTTTCTCAGCCACTTTTAGTCACTGTTAACCGCTTTTTACTCGCTATGGACTATGGTATAACTCGTTGAATGTACGTAATTTAACGACAAAAGCCGCTACAGGAGCGACTTTTAGGATTTGTTGGCTGGAGGTCCCGAGCAGATTCGAACTGCTGTAGAAGCTTTTGCAGAGCTTTGCCTAGCCACTCGGCCACAGGACCCTTTTTTAATGAGTGCAAATATAGGGGAATTTTTTATTAGAAAATCTAATTAGGATAACCGAAATTCGGCATTCAAATTTTACAATATGAGCAGCCGCATAGCAGAATCTGAATTAATTATTAATGACCGGGGCGCTGTTTACCACATTAACTGCAGGCCGGAAGAAATTGCTGCGACCATTATTACCGTGGGCGACCCTGGCAGGGTAAAAGAAGTAAGTAAGTATTTTGACCGCATTGATTTTAAAAATAAGCACAGGGAATTTATAACCCATACCGGCTGTATAGGCAAAATGCAGATAAGTTGCATCAGCACCGGCATTGGCCCTGATAATATTGATATTGTATTGAATGAACTGGACGCTTTGGTAAATATTGATTTTGAAACCAGGATGATTAAAGAGCAACTGACCTCTTTAAACATTATCCGTTTTGGCACTTCAGGATCATTGCAAAAAGAAATTGAAGTAGATAGTTTTGTAGCCAGCACACATGGCCTGGGGCTTGATAACCTGATGAATTTTTACCGTACCCAACCTAACGAAGCAGATATACAACTGATACAGGCATTTAATACGCACACACAATTGAATTCAGGTGATATTTCGCCCTACATTCACATGGCCAGTATGCAGTTGTTAAAGCACTTTACAAAAAATTATCACCAAGGTATTACAGTTACCTGCCCAGGGTTTTATGCACCGCAGGGAAGAATATTACGGCTGGGCCTGGCCTATCCACAACTGATTGACCAGTTAACTAATTTTAGTTTTGGCAATCACCGCATCACTAATTTTGAAATGGAAACGTCTGCCATTTATGGCCTTGGTACTACATTGGGGCATCATTGTTTAAGCTTAAATGCCATCGTGGCCAACCGTATCAGTAAAGCGTTTTCTACAAATGGCGCACTGGCTGTTGAAAATTTAATTAAACAATCACTGGAAATTTTAGAAACACAATTGAATGATAATTGATAATTGATCATCTTTACCAATAAACACTACGCACAGTATGAAAATAGAATTTTATAAGTACCATGGAACGGGGAACGATTTTGTGATAATTGACAATTACCATGTTGAAGTTGCTCCATTAAGTACCCAACAAATAAAACTGATCTGTGACCGGCATTTTGGTATTGGCGCAGATGGCTTAATGCTGCTTGGCAAAAAAGAAGGATACGATTTTAAAATGATTTATTACAATGCGGACGGAAACGAAAGTTCCATGTGTGGCAACGGCGGCCGGTGCCTGGTAAAATTTGCCCATCACCAGGGCATACACAAAAGCATGTACCGGTTTTTTGCCATAGACGGAGAACACCAGGCAGAGATTGACAGCGATGGCACCGTTAGTTTAAAAATGCAGGATGTGAACGAAGTAGATTACCATACTCACCATGCCATAATTAATACCGGCTCTCCGCATTTTGTAAAATTTACCGACAATGTAGAAGATGTAGATGTAGCAGCAACAGGTGCTGATATCCGCTACAGCAAATCGTTTACTGAAGAAGGAATTAATGTAAATTTTGTAGAAACCATCAATGAAGACACCATTTTTGTGCGCACTTATGAACGGGGTGTGGAAAATGAAACACTCAGTTGCGGTACGGGTGTAACGGCTGCTGCTTTGCTAAGTGCCCATAACCAAAGCGGTTTTAATACCGTAGATGTAAAAACACCGGGAGGCCGTTTGAGTGTTGAATTTGATAAACTGGATGACAATCATTTTGAAAACATCTGGTTATGCGGACCGGCAGAATTTGTGTTTAAGGGAGAGATGATGGTGTAATTATTAATTAAAAAATTAATAATTAATAATTCTCTATGTTTATTACTATCTGCTTTGAATTGATCCGTTTAATTTTTTTAGAAATTGAGGTGATTAGAAGTGATTAAATAATTAAATCAGCCATCACATATCAGACATCAGCAAATCAGCCATCAGACATACATGATACAGTATTTTAAAAACATCAATCACCAAACAATTGCAGTGGATAAGCCGGAAGCAGATACCTGGGTAAATGTATTGCCTCCGTTAAAACAGGAAGAGTTTAATGAGCTGAGCGAATCGCTGGAAATACCGATTGATTTTTTAAAAGATTCGCTGGATATAGATGAACGCAGCCGCTATGAAATTGATGACAATGTAAAACTGGTGGTGATAAAAACCGCTGCTGAAAATAATTCCTTTAACGAAAGTGATGCCTTTTATATCACCATCCCCATCTGTATTATTTTAACGCATAACCAGATTGTTACCGTTAACTCATTTGAAAATGAAGCCATCAAAAAATTCCTGAATACTTTTCAAAACCGCAGCATGGATAAAAAAAATATGATGGTGCTGAAAATATTTGAAAAGGTTACCACCAATTTTCAGGATTACCTCAAAGAGATTAACCTGCGCCGCAATACGCTGGAACAAAAATTATATATTGCCAACCGCAACGAAGAGCTGTTGCAGTTAATGCGCATACAGAAAAGCCTGGTATATTTTATTACCGCATTGCGCAGCAACGAACTGCTGATGATAAAAATGGCCAGAACTAATTTTTTACAATTGAATGAAGAAGAAAAAGATTTTTTAGACGACCTGGTGGTGGAAACCAGCCAGGCGCTTGAAATGGCCAATACCTACACCAATATATTAAACAGTACGCTGAATGCTTTTGCCAGCATCAGCAGCAATAATCAGAATGAAATATTGAAGCAGCTTACAACGCTTAT